>CALBET010000647.1 GCA_937888665.1 uncultured Acidobacteriota bacterium | reverse complement strand
CGTCTGCCACCACGGCCCCGGCCACATAGGCCAATGGCACCAGGTCCCCGCTGGCTCCAATCGACCCGAGTTCGGGCACGCACGGGGTGATGCCTTCCGCCAAAAATGTCACGAGGCGTTTGATGAGTTCGAGGCGTATGCCAGACACGCCGTGAAGATGAGAGTTGATGCGGGCCAGCATGGCCGCACGTACCCATTCGGCCGGCACCAAGGCGCCCGTTCCGCACTTGTGCAGACGAAGCAGGTTGTGCTGGTGCGCCACCGCCAGATCCGCCGGAATCAGTTTGGAGGCCAAGCCGCCGAAGCCTGTCGTGACTCCGTAGACGACGCTCTGCTCGGCCACCGCTCGATCGATGAACGCGCAGGAGGCTGCAATGCGATCCCGCTGCGCACTATCGATGGCGAGGGTGACCGACGCGTGCCGTCTGGCGACCCGCTCAACGTGCGTGCACGTCAGCGTGGTGCCGTCCACGCAAACTGCTTCGGCCGCGGTCATCAGGCCTAACTTGGAGGCTCGTAGGCGAGCTCGGATTCGGCGAAGGCGCGAAAGCTGGGAGTTGCTGGCAATAGCACCGCGGACGCGTCGCCCTCCGGGAGACTATTCGAACGAACCGAGAAATCTGGGTGTACGAACACGACGGCCTCGTCGTCGAGAGGGTCGCCGGGCCAATCCGCAAATGCCCGTAGCCGAGCGATCTGGTAAGCCTTGACATAATATACCATCGGTGGCGGAGCCTATCACCAAGCCTCTGGGAATCCAAACGAACCCACGGTCGTCACACGGGCCGCAGGCGGCCCTCGACGGCCGTGCATCACGAGGGACGCCCCCTGTTGACTCAGAACGTGGCGTGACATAACCTTCTGCCGCGACTGAAGATCTTACGAAGCTACGCCTCAGACCATCGAACAGGTGGTGAGGACCGGCGGCGCGGGGCACTCTGAGGCAGAGCCTGTTCCCTCACTGTAAGCCATACACCAAGCTCCACAGACTCGCGAAGATCCGATCGCACATGCCGCATCCTCGACTCAGCAGGTGGACGTGTCTTCAGGGGTCAGCGAACAGCGAGTCCGCGCCTGGCTGACCAAGGCCATCGCGTCCGCGATCGACTGCACACCCGAGTCCATCGATCCGGCAGTCCCGCTGACGAGTCTAGGAATCACGTCGCTCGAAGGCATCACCTTCGCCCGCCAACTCAGCACCTTCATCGGTCGCGATGTCCCGGCGACCCTAATTTGGGATCATCCGACGATCGATGGGATTCTGGAGGCGCTGGCGCCCCCTCCGGCATCGCCGGTCGCTGACACCGACCGCACCGCGAGACCGCCGGAGGGCGCCACTTCGGTGATCGCCTGTATCGGCATCGCCTGCCGTTTCCCAGGGGCGCCGGACGCCGGTGCGTTTTGGGACCTGCTCTCTGTGGGGGGGGACGGAATCACCGAGGTCCCGGCTGAGCGCTGGGACGTCGATGCCTTTTACAGTCCGGATCACTCGACCCCGGGTCGCCTCAGCTCCCGGCGGGGAGGATTCCTGGAGGGGCTCGACCAGCTGGACCCCGAGTTCTTCCGACTGACGCCGCGCGAGGCGTGCGTGCTGGACCCCCGCCAGCGCCTCGCCCTCGAAACGACCTGGCGGGCCCTCGAAGACGCGGACATCCCGGCGCACCGACTGGCGGGGTCCCGCACCGGCGTGTTCATGGCGACTCTGAGTTCCAACTTCGGAGACACCCTGTTCACAACGTATCTGCGGGTGGTCGACGCCTACGCGGGCTCGGGGGCGGGCAACAGCGTGGTCGCCAATCGCATCTCACATGTCTTCGACCTACGGGGGCCCAGTGTCGCCGTTGACACCGCGTGCTCCGGCTCCCTGGTGGCCCTGCACCTGGCCTGCGAAAGCCTCAGGAGCGGAGAATGCGATCTCGCCCTTGTCGGCGGGGTCAATGTGATCCTACGGCCCGACGACAGCGTCTTCTTCTCGAAAACCGGGGCGCTGTCGCCGGATGGTCGATGCCGGCCCTTCGACCGGCGTGCGAACGGCATGGTGCGCAGCGAGGGCGTCGGCGTGGTGGTGCTCAAGTCGCTCGCGGCAAGTCGTGCCGACGGGAATCGGGCCTACGCGGTCGTGCTGGGTAGCGCCATCAATCATGGCGGCTCGACCAATGGCATCATGGCCCCCAGCGGTAGCGCACAAGAGCGGGTAATTATCGAGGCTTGCGCCCGCGCCGGCACGCGTCCCGGCGATGTCCAGTACGTCGAGACCCACGGAACTGGTACTCCGGTCGGGGATCGCATCGAGGCCGACGCGCTCGGCCACGCCCTGGGCCAAGCTCAAGGACGTGTGGTTCCGCTCAGAGTCGGCTCCGCAAAGGGAAACATCGGCCACACCGAGGCGGCCGCGGGCATGGCCGGCTTCATCAAGACGGTGCTCGCGGTGCGTTACCAGCAGCTTCCCGCGAGCGCCGGTTTCGACGAGCCTAACCCGCTGATTGATTTCCCGGAACTCAACTTGGCGGTGCAAACGCAGCTGGGACCGTGGCCCTGTCCGGATCGCGCCCCGCTCGCCGGCGTGAGCGCGTTCGGGTTTTCCGGGACGAACGCCCACGTCGTCACCGGCGCGCCCCCGGCGACGGCCCACGAGCGTGTCGAGACTGGCCTCGCTGGCCCGCAACTTCTCCTGCTCTCAGGTCGCTCAGAGGCCCTGCTCCGCCGCCAGGCGGAGGCGTATGCCGGTTTCATCGACGGGCGAGACGACCTGGCCGCAGTCGTCGTCGCCAGCGCGTTGCACCGCGACCATCATCCCGTGCGGGCCGCGATCCTAGCCGACGAGATCTCGGCAACCCTCGATCGCCTCACGCAATGCGCCGCAGGTCAGGCCCCCCCGGGGGTCACGCGCGTGTCACAGCCACTGTCGTCGCCGAGGCTCGTCTTCGTGTTTTCCGGCCACGGAAGCCATTGGGTGGGCATGGGACGACGGCTCATGGCCGCGGAACCGCTGTTCCGGAACGTGGTCGAGCAGTGCGACCGAGTGCTCGAAGAGCTGGGCGGCATCAACCTGCTCGAAGAGCTTCGCAAACCCGAGCTGGAAAGCCGTCTGCACCGAGCGGACGTCATGCAGCCGGCAATTGTCGTCATGCAGATCGCGATCGCGGCCCTGCTGCGTCACTGGGGCGTCGTGCCTCACGCGGTACTGGGCCAAAGTCTCGGCGAGATCGCGGCCGCCCACATCGCGGGCGCCCTGAGTCTTGAAGATGCCTTGCACGTCGCCTTTCACCGAAGTCGGCTGATGCAGCAGACGGCCGGTGGCGGGGCGACCGCGGTGATAGGGTTGCCGCCCCACCATGTCTGCTCGCACCTTCATGACCGAGACGATCTCGAGTTGTCGGGCACCAGCAGCGCGAGCACCTGCGTCGTCGGAGGCGCTAGCTCGGCCCTCGCACACTGGGTCAGCGAACTCGAAGCCCAGGGCCACTTCGCCCGGCTCCTTGAGGGAATCGACGTCGCTTTTCATACCTCGCACATGGATCCGCTCGTCGAACCGCTCCGCAATTCGCTCGCAGACATCACGCCGCGCCCTACCCGAATTCCGTTGTATAGCGGGATGACGCGAGGCCGGATGCTGGGGGAAGACCTGGGGCCCGGTTTCTGGGTTCGGAATCTTCGGGAGCCGTTCAACCTGCCCTGTGCGGTCGAGTCGGCGATCGAGGACGGATACGACCTCTTCGTAGAGATCAGTCCGGACGCGGTGCTGCAAGGACCACTCAGAAACATCCTGCAAAGTGCGGGCTCGACGACAGCGGTGATCGCAACCCTTCACAAACACCAAGACGAGCGCCGCGACCTCGTCGAGACGGTGGCCCAGCTGTACGCCTGGGGGTATGACGTCGACTGGTCGACGTGCTATCCCTATGGAGCCCCACACCTCGGTCTCCCGAAGACGGAGTGGCACCGCCGTCGGTTCTGGTACGACCAGGCGCCACACGCCGAGATGCCGAGTGGCTTCGACCCCAGGACCGGCCGCCCGTGGGTCGGCGGCATGACCCGAGCGGCCGCCCACCCCCTCCTTGGGGCCCGCGTCTGGCTGGCCGACATGCCGGAGGAGGCGATCTGGACCAGCGAATGCCATGCGTCGAGTCCTGCGTGGCTTACCGAGCACCTGGTCGGTGGAGAGGCGGTGCTACCCGCGGCCGCCATCGTGGACATGGCGCTGGCGGCGGCGCGCGAGCTCTTCGGCAGATCCGCGGTGGAGCTTCGCCGATTGCGTATCGACCTCCCCCTCGTGCTTCACGATGGCGCGACGTTTCTGCAGGTACACGCGACGGCCCATACCGAAGGTCGCCATCGCTGGGTGCTCGATTCGCGGCGCTCGGACACCGAGGTCTGGACACGGCATGCCGAGGTCGATCTCTGCCCGGTCGTGGAGTCCGCGGCCCCCGTCACCCCCGCCATGCCGCCAGACGCCGTGCCCCTCGCGATGGAGACGCACTGGAGCACGCTGTCGGCCGAGGGTCTCGAATACGGTCCGTCGTTTCGCGGCCTCAGCGAGGTGCTCGTCTCGACGGGTCAGGTCAGCAGTGAAATCGCACTGGTAGGGGCGGCGGCCCGCGAGTCTGACCGCTACCCGATCCATCCCGGGTTCCTCGATGCGGCGATTCAGACGACACGTCACCTGTATCCCGCGGATGGGGATGGCGCTCGACTGCCGGTGGGGGCCGCTGCCGTTCACCACCATGGACGGCCACTGGGCGCGCGGGTGCGATGCATGGCGTTCAGTGGGCGCGCGCCGCGACCCAATGAGGTCCTCGACGTAGATCTCTACCTGAC
>CALBET010000646.1 GCA_937888665.1 uncultured Acidobacteriota bacterium | reverse complement strand
ACCAGGAAGGCGGCGCCCCCGCCCAGGGCGCGCGACCATGCGCGCCCCGCGGCCGCGGAGTGGGGCATTCAGGGGCCCCCGCGCAGCGGCCGCGTAGGGTTCGGGGCGCAGCCCCGTCTAAGTACTAGAACCTGACGTCGAAGGTGAAAGACGTGGTCAACCCGCCGAGGTCGATCCGCTCCTCCAGGAAGCCCTGGTCGATCCCGACGACACCCTGTACATCCTGGTACCGCACCTCGACCCCGACACCGAACCGGTCACCGGACAACACACGGACGCCTGCCAGATACACGGCGCCAACATCGTTCCCGGTGGCCACGAATCGGTCGCGAAACACGTCGAACGTGTCGAAATCGATGAACTCGCCCACCTCGCTGTAGCGCCAGTTGAAGAACCCAACCCCGGCCCCCGCGTACGGCTGCACGGGGGACCGCAGGCCAAAGGGAAAGAAACGCCCGGTCGCCGTCACCGGCGTGACCCGCAGCTTGAAGTCCTGCGGAATCTCGGTGCGATCATCGTTGATGAAATCCGTATAGACACTGAGGACGGTCTGCTGATAAAAGGCGGCGCCGATCCCCGCCTCGAGATAGTCGCCGAGACCGAGGTGCCATTCCGCGCCGACCTGCGCGTTGTTGAACTGGCTCACATCGAACGCAAACAGCTCGCGATTCGCGAGCAGGACATCGAACTCCCGGGTGTCCTCGCCCTTCAGCGCGAAGTATCCCAGGTTCAGACTGACCGACTGCTCTTGCGCCTCCGCGACCGTGCCAAACCCGCCGCAGATGGCCGCCGACATCATCATGGCTCGCACGCTTGGCGTGGCCCGCACGGTTCGCAGAACTCTTTCTGTCGTCGACATCGCTCTCCTCCTGCCGGTCGTCACGATCGCCGGCAACCCCGCCAGAGAACACAGCAGGAATGATGCCAGCGGCCGCGGCCGCGAAAACCGGCGTCTTTTGGGGGTGGAACGGATACAGGACGGTCCCGGGTGTCCCAGCAAGAGATCAATCCGTCCGATTTGGAGCACGGCGGGCGTGGGAGGTGATGATGGCCAGCATCTCGTCGTGAATCGGGCCATTCGACGCGACGATCTGCCCGCACCGCGTGTTGAACGGTGTCCCGTCGAACCGCGTCACGCGGCCACCCGCCTCCTCGACAAGCAGACTGGCGGCGGACAGGTCCCACGGGTGCAGGCGCTGCTCCCAGAACCCGTCCAGCCGACCTGCGGCGACGTAGCAGAGATCCAGCGCGGCGGACCCCAAACGGCGCACGGCCCGGGCCTCGGCGATAAACGCGCCGAAGAGCCCCACAACCTCGTCGACCGTCTCATGCACATCGTACGGAAATCCGGTGCACAGCATGGCATCGATCACGCGGCCGGCCTGGGTGACCTGTAGCGGGGTCCCGTTCAACCACGCGCCGACACCGCGCTCGGCGGTGAACAACTCGCGGCGGATCGGGTCGTACACCGCCGCCACCTCGGGCCGTCCGTCCACTTCGAGCGCGAGGCTCGCACAGAAAATGGGGAGCCCATGCGCATAGTTCACGGTGCCGTCGATCGGATCGAACACCCACCAGTGGTGCAGATGCTCGCGCTCCGCCTCGTTCTCGAGCTCTTCGGCGAGCACGGCGTGATTGGGGAATCGCGCGGCGATCGTCTCACGCGCCATCCGCTCGACCTCGAAGTCCACCTTGGTGACCAGGTCGATCGCGCCCTTCATGTCGATCCGGAGGTCCGTCCCGAGGTGACGCGTCTGGATGGCGCCGGCGCGAAGCACGATGTCGATGGCGGTCGCCAGCCAGGCGGGAGGATGGGACATCGGAGACCGCCGATTCAGGAATC
>CALBET010000645.1 GCA_937888665.1 uncultured Acidobacteriota bacterium | reverse complement strand
CCCGGCCCGAGCCGCCGCAGTCGGTCACCAATCCGGGTAGTTGTCCGTGACGTCGCGTCCGCCGTACCAACGAACCCGGTGCCCGCAGAAGGACGGAAATTGGACGGACGGGACGGGAAAAGGACGGGGAACACCGGTCACTCGCGGTCACTTGCGGTCAACAACGGTCACTCGAAAACCGGCCGTGACCAGGTGCACAACGCTCTGACCAGGGTGGGGGAACATGGATGGATGAGGGTTCGATTCCCCCCAGCTCCACGAAAAGTGCCATCTACCAGGGTAAATGCAGGCGATGGACGGAAGGATCATTCCCCGGTCCAACAAGGCGATTGAGCTGGGACGATCCGACGACATTGGGGTCTCCCACCAGCGCTTTCATCCGTCCGTTGGTCCGCCGAGCATGCCCTCGTGCGATCACGAGGACGGAAATCGGACGGATGACGTCGTGGCACTAGGGCCGAGCGACGAGCCACATCTGGCGGGACGGCCGGCGTGTGCACCTCGACGAGCACGCCGAGAAGCCGTGGCGCACGTTTCCGAGCACGTTCGGGTCGCGAGATTGCCGGAACCTCGGGTGGGTCTGAGGCCGTCGCGGCGCCGCGAATAGCGGCCCGAACGCCCCGCCCTTGGGCGCGCGGTCGACGTGCACGGGTTGGCAACTCCGAGGAGTTGCCGAGACCGACTTTCGCCAGGATTTCTTGCAGCGTGACGACGCCCGAAGCGACTTTCGCCAACGAATCTTGCAGTCGACCCAGCTCGCCCCTCCGCTTCCGACGGGCCACCGCATTCTGACCCGGACCTCGGTCGTGGCGAATCACGGGGACCGACGTCCGGCACGTTCCGCGAAGGCGTCGAGCGCGGCGAGTACTTGGGTCGCTGCGTACCTTCGGTTGCGTCGGCCACCGGTGATCTCCTGCAACGCGCCGATCTCGACGAGCTCGGTGATCGCCGCGTCGGCTCCCATTGCTGAGACGTCGAGCTCGCCCTGGACGAGCGCGTTGTCGAGCACCGGGTGTTGGAAGACGACGTCGAGTGCTCGCCAGACGGTCGCCTGGCGTCGACTTGTGATCGCCTCGCTCCACGCAGCACGGATCGCGCGAAGATCGCTGACGAGCTGGCGCCCGTTGACGACGCTGTCGAAGCTTGCTTCTGCGAAACCTTCGACGATCGGCTCAACGTCACCTGCCCGGTACGACGTGAGCGCGTCGAAGTACCGGTCGGTGTCGGTGAGCAGTCCGGCGGAGACCGGCACGGTCACCTGACGGGTGAGTCGCTTTCCTCGCAGCAAGCAGTGGACGATCGCCCGCCCAGTTCGACCGTTGCCATCGGGAAACGGATGGATCGTCTCGAACTGAGCGTGAGCGATCGCGGCCTGCGACAGCACCGGCAGGTCGTCACGGTGCATGAAGCAGACGAGGTCGTCGATCGCCGGCGCGACCCGCGTGTGGTGAGGCGGGACGAAGCTTGCGGTGTGGGGCCCGTAGCTGCTCGAGCCGACCCAGACCTGCGCGCTGCGCCACGTGCCGGCGATCTTCGGATCGTGGTGTTCGAGCAGCGCGGCGTGCATGGCCAGGATCGCTGGCGCGTCGAGCCGATCGGCGAGCGCGATCGCCGCGGTCATCGCTGTCGTGTTGGCGACGATCTCAGTGGCGTTGCTCCGCGAGGTGTCCCCGAGCTCTGCCAGTGCGACCGCCTTCGCGGACGCTGTCAGGTTCTCGATGCGCGACGACGCCGCGGCTTCCGAACGCAGCAGGATCGCCCCGAACGGGGCGATCTCGGACCCCATCTCCGCATCGAAGCGAGCGAGCTCGGCGGTGGCCTCGTCGGCAAGCGCCGCGGTCGCTGCGGGCAGGACGGGATCCAGCCGACAGATCTTAGGGACGACCGCAGCCCGGTACGGACCCGAGAAGGTCGACTGCCATCGGCGGGGTATGTCGAGCGAGCTGACCCACTCGTGCTCCTCGTACTCGACCGCCGGCCAGCCTGTCGACGTGGCAGGATTATCATCTCCCGCGCCCCATGGGTCGCCCTCGCGAGCTGCTCCCGGTCGACGCGGTTGTTCCATGACGGAAGACTACCATTCCTTATTCAGAGTTTCTAGGAAAGTCTGAATAAGAATCCTCACCGGTGAGAGCGGACGATGGCAGCAAGCTCGCGGTCGGGGCTGATGTGGCGTTTGTAGAGCGGGCTACACGGCGTCTCGGCCAATCGCAGCGACAGCGACAACAGATCGTGCTCGTTGACGAACTGGGTCTCGACCTCGGCGAGGAACTTGAACTCGTTCATCACACCGAGGACGCTTCGACTCGCGGTCTTGGCCGTGCGGACCTCATTCATCTCGGCGAGCTCCAATTCGACGTAGTCGCGGCCCACCCCGTGCGCCTGGAGGTGGGTGTGCAGGGTCGCTGGGAACCGAGCAAGGAGTGTGCTCGCTGGCACGAAGGCATCACCACCGGAAGCAGCGTCACCTCGTTGACGAACAAGGCGACCTGCGGCCTCTGAAACAACACGTTCACGTACCACAGGACGGAACTCGAACGGACGGGACGGGAAGAGGACGGGAAACAACGGTCACTTGCGGTCACTCCCGGTCAACAACGGTCACTCGAAAACCGGCCATGACCAGGTGCACAACGCTCTGACCAGGGTGGGGGAACATAAGGGCCAGGGGGTTCGATTCCCCCCAGCTCCACAAAAAGTGCCATCTACCAGGGGGAATGCAGGCGATGGACGGAAGGATCATTCCCCCGTCCATCACGTTGGCTGAGCAGGGCAAACGCCGCCGGATCGTGGCACTGACCAGGCGCTACACCTTCTCGGTGTCGTCGTTGCGGCCCGGGTGCTCGGGGCCGAGGACGGGTTAAGGACGGATGACGAAGTCGTCACGACACCGGGCCCGGCCGGCGTGATAATGAGCTGTTCACCGCCGACCTCGGCCCGACCGACTGAGGCCGGTTACCGGGCGGATTCGACTCGGGTTCCATACA
>CALBET010000644.1 GCA_937888665.1 uncultured Acidobacteriota bacterium | reverse complement strand
CTCTTCTCGCCTTGTACTGGCCGGCCGCGGTGTTGCCAGGCGGGGCTCTCGGTGCCACGCGCGACTTGCACCACGGGCTGCTAGCCCCCTGGGGACTAGCGAGTGCTACTCAAATGTGGGGGGGGACGTCACCGTGCTAAAAAATATTGTCGATAACATACATAGTCGTACTGGAAATGAACCCGATGAAGAAGAGGATGTACCCGAGTTTGACGTGTTTGTATTTGGTGTTTTGCAGGTATTGCCCCGCAAAATAAAGTTCCCGCACTTGCACCTCATAGGTAAGGCTGGGGTCATTTAACACCTCTTCCATATGTGCCATATACTCGGGATATTTGATGCGGGTGTAATCCCCAAAGAAGAAGGGATTGAAATCGGGGTCGGTCACCGACCGCTTTGGCTTGCGGAACAAGCTCAAATTGGGCATGAGGGTGAGCAATGCCATCAAGACAGTTGGGAGCAAAAGGCATAACAGCACGACTGCGGAAGCCATCAGCTTCGGATCGGTAACCCGGGTCAGGATCAGCGTGGTGATGACGGATGAGATGCTCAGCAGGATATTGGCTTTGGTATCTGCCATGATGCTGAAGTCAACCAACTGGCGACGGGATTGCAGTAACGCGTGATCCAACTGAACACGGGGTTCTTTGATTTGCATTTCTATCTCTCAATCTACATCCTAAACACACCACAATTATTTCCTTCGACTGGTGAATTCAACACCACCGGTAAAGCAAGTCCGGACGGCTGCGGGCGTTCGGCCACATTCAGGGGAAGCGCGAGCCGTAGGCGCGACCAGACCTGGCGTAGTTGCCCGCGCCGAAAGAGCCACCGATGACAACGGTCAGCTCGGGGACGCGGGCGGTCTCGCCGCGGCGGGCCTAATCCTGACTGAATCCTGACTATAATCCCGCGCGACCGTTGGGGCTGGTTCGCGGGAACACCATCCACGTCAGGCACATCGGGAAGGACATCATGGCGGTGTTCCGCAATGTCGTCGGCGGTGAGGTCACGGAGTACACCAAGCTCCTCGGCGCGTCGCGCGAGCAGGCGCTGGATCGCATGGTTGAAGAGGCCACCGGACTCGGCGCAAACGCCATCATCTCCGTCCGCTTCTCGACCTCGATGATCATGGGCACCGAGGCCGAGTTGCTCGCCGACGACACCGCCGTGGTGGTCAAGGACGAGGACGACGGCGCGTAGGACTCAAAGCCGGCCGTTACGCGATGCCTTGCTTGAACGCTGCCAGCTCGGCCTGTGTGACGGTCACGGTGACCAACGCCGGGTTGTCTCCACCCTTCGCGAGTCGGTCGGGTCCGACTCCTCGCGAGCCGCCGGAAGCCGACACCTGAGCCGATTGCTGGTCAGGCTTGACGGCCCTCCTGAGCGCGCCGAGACCGAACCCCCTCTTGGGCGCCGGGTCGGCTTGTTCGTCCGAACTCGACCCAGTCGGTCCGTTGGGTCCCTCGGTGATGGTGGCGACCGTCGTGATGTCGGCGGACTCGTATTGGACGGCCGATCCGTACCGCGCTGGCACCATCGCGCCGCTGGTCGGGCCGGCCATTTTACGAATCGAGTCGATGCGTTCCGTGGTTTCGGGATGCGACGCGAAGAGACCGTTTCTCTCCTGGCTGGCCTCGTTGCGCGCGGCGAGCTTGCCGAGGAAGTCGGCGAGCATACCCGGCGCATACCCGAGCTTCCTTGCGATGCCGACAGCGAAGCTGTCGGCATCAAGCTCGTCACCGCGGTCGAACTTGCCTTCGAGCACGCTGTCGTACGCGAAGTCGGCGACGCGATCGAGGAATTGTCCCCTGTCCGCCAGCGCGGCGTCCGACGCGAGATCCACGGCGTTGGCCTTCCGGATCGCGTTCAGGGTGTGCTCGTGAGCAACGTGGCCGATCTCGTGGCCGAGAACCGCCGCCAGCTCCGCTTCGCTCTTGATCAGGCCGAGCGCACCCCGGGTGATATGAACGAAACCGCCAGGCGCGGCGAACGCGTTGACCCCGTCCGTATCCAGCACAATGAACGTCCAGTCCAGGGCTGGCCGCTCCGACTGTTCCGCGAGCGTCCGGCCGACCAGCGTGACGTATTTGTGGACCGCCGCATCCTGCACGACGCCGAATCTGGTCCGGACCTTTTCGCTGACGGCGGCTCCGATTCGCAGCTCCTCATCCCCGTTGAGGACGAGCGACTCCAACTTCTCGTTCGCGTCAAGTGCCTGCCGCGCTCGTCTGACCACGCCGAACTGCGCATACGCGGGGGCGGACAGGGCGAAGAAGAGCGGGACAAGGACGATCATCGCTTTCATGGTTGTGCCTCAACTGTCTGTGTGGCCGGGCCACGCCCTTCGACTCGGGGTGTCTCAGCCGGCTCAAGTGGAGCGCCCCTGGTGACGACTTCGAACACCGCCACCGCGCGGCTCTTGCCCTTGACGACGACATCACCGAGCGGTCTGAGCGGGTAAGTCCTGGTCAGCAGACTCTTCGTACCCTCGCTGATAATGATGTGCGTCCCATACTGTTTGTTCAACGATTCTAACCGAGAGCCGAGGTTGACAGCATCTCCGATCACCGTGTAGCTCATGATCGTGTTCGAGCCGATATTGCCGGCAATCATCGGACCAGAATTGATCCCGATGCCGATATCGAGCAGCGGCCGGCCCTCGGCTGCCCACTGTCGGTTGAGTGCGTGCAGCGCGTCGATCATGTCGAGCGCAGTCTCGACGGCGTGGTCGGCGTGGTGCGGGTCGTCGAGCGGGGCCCCGAACAGGGCCATGACCATGTCGCCGACGAACTTGTCCAGCGTCCCCTTGTGGTGGAAAACAATGTCCACCATACGCGTGAAGTACTCGTTCAAGGTCTGGACGATGTCCTCCGGTTGGCCTCGCTCGGATACCGTGGTGAAGCCCCGAATGTCGGAGAACAGCACGGTCATCTCCCGCCGGTGCCCGCCGAGGGTGGCCAGCCCCGGGTTCGCCACGAGCTGATCGTAGACGTCCTTGGACACATAACGGCCGAAGAGCCTCTTCATCTTGCGCTTCTCCCGGCTTTCGACGGCGTACTGATACGCCACCCCACCGAAAAGCGCGAACGAGCTGCCGAGCAGCGGCTGCGTCACGTTCAGCCAGTAGCCGCCGGCGAACAACGACGTGGCGACCAATCCAAACGCCGAACCGAACACGACCGCGGCCAGCGTCGCCCACCCGGCCGGCACCGTGGTGGCTCCGATGCCCACGATGAGTCCGGCCGCCAGCACGCTGGCGAGACGAACCGGCGTGGAGGCCGGACGTAAGAATCGGCCGGACAAAATTTGGTCGGCGACAGCCGCGTGAATCTGATTCCCCGACATCTGGCCATGCGAGAACGGCGTCTCGAAGACGTCGAACAGCCCCGAGGCGGTGGTGCCGACGAACACAATTTTGTCCCGGAATTCAGCCGGATCGATGTCCGGCGTCTGTCCAGCGAGGATCTGCTCTTGCGAGTACAACAGGTCAAAGAAGGAATAGGTTGGATACGTATGGCTGTTCAGATCCTCCAGCAGCGCCGGACCGCGAAAGTTGATGAGGCCCCACAAGTAACGCTCCGTGCCCGCTGCGGTGGCCACCTGACGCCATTCGAGCGGCATCGCCCGGTCGTCCCCCACCCACAAGGTCGTTCCATCGAGTCGGACCGCGGCAGGGGATATCCCGGCCGTCCGCAGCGCCACCGCCACGCCGAGTGACGGGATGGCGCGCTGCCCGCGTCGCACGAACGGCACCACGTGCCGAATCGGACCGTCCGGATCGAGAACGAACAGGTTGTGGCCGAGTGCGGCCGCGGCTCTGGCGGGGGGGAGCGGGGCGGGAGCATCGGCAG
>CALBET010000643.1 GCA_937888665.1 uncultured Acidobacteriota bacterium | reverse complement strand
GACTGCATCGGCGACCCGACGCGCACCCATCTCATCGCCAACGCCATCGCGGCGGGTACCTCGCAGTACGGCACGCAGACGTTCGACCAGTCGATCTTCGGGCTGTACGAGCGCGGGCTCGTGTCCTACGACACAGCGCTTCGGGCGGCCTCCAACCCCGACGAGTTCAAGCTCCTGATCCAGGGCGTCACCGATATCGGCCAGGGTGAGGTGGAGAGAGCCGCGCCGAGCGCGGACGACGGCCGGCGCGTGACCCGTTTCAGCGACTAGGGACCCGATCATAATCCGTGCCTCCCCGCGCTCGCGGCGCCCACGAGGTCGCTTTGCGACTCCTCGCACGGCGAGAGTATTCGACCGCCCAAATACGCCTGCGCCTGGCCCGGCGTGCGCTTCCGGAGCCGGAGATAGACGCTGCGATCGCACGGCTGACGCAAGCCGGCCTGCTCGACGACGCCCGCGTGGCCCGCGCGTGGGCGCGCCGCGCGGCCGAGATCAAGCTGCGGGGGCAGAACCGAACCCGACGGGAGATCGAGGCCCTCGGCATTGCGCCAGAGACCGCGCGGCAGGCTGTCGCCGCCGTCTTCGGCGAACTCGACGAGGAGGCGGTGCTCGAACGCGCCATCGCCAAGCGCCTGGAGGGTCCGATACGCGACCGGGCACACTTTCGGCAGCTGTACCAGACCCTCCTTCGCCAGGGATTCCCCCCCGACCGGGTGGCAGCACAGCTGCTGACACGCACCGGTGAGGCTGGGGCTTTTGTGGAAGAATAGCCGGATGACGTCCAGTGAGGTTCGACGCAGTTTTCTTGAGTTTTTTGGTGGCCAGAGCCACCAGATCGTGCGGAGCGCGTCGCTCGTGCCGACCGATGACCCGACGCTGTTGTTCACCAACGCCGGGATGAACCAGTTCAAGGACCTCTTCCTCGGCCGCGAGCGCCGCTCATACACGCGTGCCACCAGCTCGCAGAAGTGCATGCGGGTCAGCGGGAAACACAACGACCTCAACAATGTCGGTCCGTCCTGGCGGCATCACACGTTCTTCGAGATGCTTGGGAACTTCTCGTTTGGCGACTACTTCAAGCCGGAGGCAATCCCGTTTGCCTGGACGCTGTTGACCGATGTCTGGGGTCTGCCGCCCGAACGGCTGTACCCCACGGTGTTCAGGGGCGAATCCGGGATTCCGCGCGACGACGAGGCATTCGCCATCTGGAGTGGACTGGTCCCCCCTGACCGCATCGTCGAACTTGGCCTTGACGAGAACTTCTGGGCCATGGGTGACACGGGACCGTGCGGTCGGTGTTCGGAGGTCCACTACCACCGCGGCGACGACACCCCGTGTGCCGAACCGGTGTGTCGCGGTATCGACTGCAGTTGCGACCGCTATGTCGAAATCTGGAACAACGTGTTCATGGAGTTCGACCGAGACGCCGCGGGGACGCTGACCCCCTTGCCGGCCGCCTCGATCGACACGGGGATGGGACTGGAACGGATCGTCGCGGTACTGCAAGGTAAGGTCTCCAACTACGACACAGACCTGTTCAGTCCCCTATTACAGGCGATAGGCGACCACACGGGCCGCATCTACGGACCGCACTCGCCGCACGCCTCGCCAGGTCCGGACGACATGTCGATGCGGG
>CALBET010000642.1 GCA_937888665.1 uncultured Acidobacteriota bacterium | reverse complement strand
GAAGCACGTACTCGGAGCGGGCCAGTTCGAGCACCAAGGTCTTGTTGAGCGACGGAAGGTCAGGGAAGTTCGGAATCACGAGACCGAGCAGCCAGAGAATGACGATGTTTAGGACGATGACGTAGCCTAAGACAACGATCAGGCAGGTCACAATGCCCTTGCGGTCGCGCATCAGCATGTAGTTGTTGAGCAAGCCGCCGTGCCAGCCGATCGAGCGCCATCCCTGGAAGGCGATACCGACGATCCAGCGCGACTTCTGCTTCACCGCGTCGCGGAAGCGATCCGGGAAGTACTCCTTCGTCACGATGTACTCCAAGGTGCGAACGTCCCTGCGCTTGAAAAAGGGGAAGGTGCGGCGGCTGACCGTGTGCTCGACCCCGAACCGGACGAAGATCTGTCGCCCGAAACCGTGCTGTTTCAGGCGCAAGCTGAAGAGATAGTCCTCCGTGACGGTGCCCGTTTCGAAGGGTTGATTGTCGGATGCTGCGGCCAGCGCATGAACCGAGCGCGACGAGAAACACGCCCCGACCCCTGCACAGGGCACGTGGCCTGCCAGAACTTCGCGCACCACCAGATCCTTGCCGTGGTTCTCGGCGAACTCGTCCATGTAGTGGTTGCCGGTCAGGAGCCACCAGGGGCGCTCAAGCGGGAGCACAGGCAGCTGGATGAAATCGAAGCGGTCGATCAGCCAGTTGAAGAGTCTGAACTTGAGCGGGTGAACGAGTCCTCGACATCGTGCATGACGATGCCGGCAAAGGTGACGCCGCGTTCCTCTTCATAGAGGCGAATGGCCTGCACCACCCAGTTGAGGCAGTCGGCCTTGCTTGTGGGGCCGTCGCGAGGGGTGATCACGCAGTGCACATTGGGATGGAGCGCCACCATGCGCTCGACTTCCCGGCCGGTTGCGGGGTCGTTGGGGTAGGTACCGACAAAGACGACGAAGCTGCTGTAGTCGGCCGTCGCGACAAGATTGCTGATCATGCTCGCGATCACCGGCGCTTCCTGCCACGCCGGAAGCATCACGGCGAGCGGTTGCTCGGTCTTGCCCCGCAGCTGTTCCACCGTGACCGGCGCGTGCCGGGAGTAAACGAAAAGGCGTCTCCACGTCGCGCGAGACCAGTAGAAGAGATCGATCAGCAGGTCGTCGAGTGACGACAGCAGCATCAGTGACGCGACCAGAATCACGCCGAGTTTCAGGGTCAGGAGATAGTATCCGATCAGATCGTACACGGATGCGTCTTGCTCAATTACTGGCGTACAGAGTTGAAACGGTGCGGTCAGGGACGAACCAGGGGATCGGTATATGCCGGGGTTGCTGCGGCATGTGCGTCGCCGATTGTCGATTTGTGTCCGGGCCCATTGGCATCGGAACGGGTCGGGTCAGGTCACGGATGTCGGCTCTACGGGCAGCGAAAGCCGAAACGTGGTGCCGCGGCCGAGAGACGAGACAACTGAGATTGTCCCGTTGAAGCGC
>CALBET010000641.1 GCA_937888665.1 uncultured Acidobacteriota bacterium | reverse complement strand
GCCACCTGCAGCAGATAGCCGGACAGCGCCATGGCGGAAAAGCTGATCAGCGAGGTCCAACCGGAGCGACGGTTCCCGGCATTCGGCGACGTGAGCTTCTTCAGGGTGTGCGAACGGAACAGCATGCCGAAGAACGCGATGAAGAACGGCGCCGCCAGCAGATGCAGTGAGAGCATCGCCGGCTGCCATGGATGGTTGATGACCGCGAACGGGTCCACCGCCGTCACCAGGTATTTCATGTAGAAATACGCGATGCCGGTCACGGCCACCCCGCCGTGCAAGGCATTGAACGCCCACTGTTCCCACCACTTCATCGTGTTACCGCTCCAGCTTCTCTTCCGCCAGCTCTAGTACCTGGTCGATGGCCAGCACCCGCCGCACGGCCGCGTTCGTCGCGCCCGCCGTGAGGGTGGCGCCGGCAATCGGGCGTATCGCCCGTTGCAGGGCCAGGTCGTCGTTCAATGCCTGCTGGTCGTATTGCTGCAACCAGCGTTCACGTGCCCGATACTCGGCCGGCTCGAGAAACGCGGTCACGTCGATGCGCTTCACCGTGCCGTCGGCCCCCAGCGAGATCAGCAAGCTCTCGCGTTTGGTCCGAACCACGTGGGTGTCGACATACGCGCGTCCCACAATCCGTCCACCTTGCGTCGCGACGTAGCGGGCCACGAGCCCGCTCTCCACCTCGACGCCGGCGAGCTCGCCAATCCGCGCCATCTGCGGTTCGGTCAGGAACACGCGTTCCGCCTCGACCGCGGCCTGCGGGAACACGGCGGCCAGCGCCTCTTCCCGAGTGATCTGGCCACCCTGGACAGCGGCGGCCATGGTGGCGGTCACGAGAAGCATCACCGTCCCCGCAACGGCCGGTCTTGTCGTGTGCAGCCTAGAAGGCATAGCCCATGCTGAGGTTGAACTGGTTGATGCCGGTGTCGGCGTCGTTGCTCACCCACGCGTGATCCACTTTCACCACGATGTTCGGGATCGGCTTCAGCTCGACCCCCGCGGTGACATACGTGTTGTCAGTCGACAGGCTCCGGGCGATATCAGCCGGCATCCGATCCTGGGTGTCGACCTGTTCGTAGCGCACATACGGCGTCAGCGCGACGCCACCCGAGTTCGTCTGCGAGAGCAGGTCGTAGCCGACCTGGATGTAGGCCCCCTGCATGCGCTCGCCGACAGCGGTGCCGAGCACCTGATTCAACTGGGCCGCATCGTCAAGATGCGCTCTGGCAAAGAGTGCCCGCACATCCAGTCCACGCACCTGCGCTTGACCATGCAGATCGAAGATGGTCGTGCGCACGCCGTACTCGGTGCCGTCCACCACCACCTGCCCTTGACCGGAATCGCCCGTGTACAGGCTGGCTCCGACAAACATCCCAGGAGTCGGTGTCACGTCGACCCGCCCCGTGAACGCCATGCTCGTCGCCTTCGCCTTGCCGCCCTTCTGGCGGCCGCCCCGCACGCCACCAGACGAAAACCCCAACCCGTCGAATCCATTCATGACGTAGGCCCGGAACGTCACACGGTCGAACGACCCGTAGACGCCGCCACCGTTCTCACGCCAGGTCGACGGAATGATCTGGCTCTCGGTGACCGGACGCTCGGCCCCGATGTACACCGTAGGCTCATGGAACTCGTTGACCAGGCCCATAGGCGCCAGCAGCATGCCGCCGCGCAGCCCGACGTGCTCAGAGGCCTGGTAGTCCACATACGCGAACTCGACGGAAATCTCGTCCGCGTGCTCAATCTCGATCTCGGAGTTGAACAGGAACTTATCGTTGAACCGGTACCCGGCGTAGATAATCGCCCGGAGAAAATCGAACTGCGTCGTCTTGCCCGTCGGGACGCCCGCTTCGTTCTCGTCGCCGAAATTCTCGAGGAGCATCTCGCCGTAGCCAGCAATCGACACCCCGCGGTTGCGCCCGTAGGCGGCTGCCGCCGACGGCGCCAATCCCAGCCGCCGGGCATCTTCGACGCTGAACGGCTCGACCTCTTCTCCACTCCGCAGGCGCTCGACCTCGTCGGCGAGCAGATCGAGGCGGCGCTGCAATTCCGCCAAATCAGATGGCTGCTCGGCGGTTTCGGCGCCGGCCGGAGACCCGTTCGTGCCGCCACTCGCGTCCGCGTCGTTGGTGTTGTCGATGTCACCCGAGGTGGCCGGTGCGCCCGCGACCGCGGTCTGGACCAGTGCGGGCTGCAAGTCATCGCCATGCTGCGTTTGCGCGGTCGCGGTGGTGGCGAAAGTGCACAGCACCAACGCCGGTATCAACCGCCTACACCACGAACAATCCTGGCCAATCGTTGTCGTCATGAGCGCGAGTCTCCTTCGATGCGGTTGCGCGCTCTGACGGTCATCTCTACAATGGACATTGCTGGATGCGTCAACAGCTCACGCGACCTGGTTCAACTTGGTTCCAACCACGTTAGAGGGAAGCGACGAGTGGCCGTTCAGCTGGCCCGCTGGGTGTTACCGCACCCGCGGGCCCTTTTCTTTCCTTCCGCCTGAAATGAGAACAAAATGAGACTGGATCTCAATTTCATATCG
Source organism: uncultured Acidobacteriota bacterium (assembly GCA_937888665.1). Taxonomy (GTDB): domain Bacteria; phylum Acidobacteriota; class Vicinamibacteria; order Vicinamibacterales; family UBA8438; genus UBA8438. The sequence continues at coordinate 1,190 of CALBET010000641.1, read as the reverse complement.
CCACTATATATCCGACCATTTTGGTCGTCAATAGAAAATGAGACTGGATCTCAAAAAGATCAGGAACATCTGACGAGTGGGCGGCCCTAGGGGCCGGGCATCGCCGGGTGATCAATCTGCTGAAACTGGCCCGCACTGCGTTCGTGATGGGCGGTCTGGCCGCGGTAGCGGCCTACTTTGCTCGTCGGACCGGATTTAGACGGGCTGCGCCGCGAACCCCACGCGGCCGCGCTCTGGCGTTATGTTGGGCGGTACGGCTCGACCACCGAGTATTCAAATCGATTGTGCGGGTCAGGGCGTGAGAGAGCGAGGAAGCGCCGACGCGAGCGCCGACGCTTCCCGTGTTCGACGGTGACCGCAGTCCCCAGGAGTCCGGAGGGACGCTGGCCGCGTGCTACTGCTCGTTCGATGTGCGCGCTGTCTGGTTCAGCATCAACTTCTGCACCCGCCAGTTGTTCATGTCCGCGACAAACAGGACATTCTCGTCGCGGCAGGAAAGACCGTGGATCCAGTTAAACTGTCCAGGCCCGCGGCCTGACTCGCCCAGGTAGCCCAGCATCTCGCCCTCCAGCGTCATCTTGTAGATCCGACCTGGATCTTCGTCAGCCGCGAACAGATACTGCGTGTCGCCACCGGAGATGCACAGCGCCCACGGGGCGTGCGCGTCGGGCCTGCCCGGGTTCCGGTTGCCAAGCACCGGCTGATAGTTCTTGTCGAACGGGACCGCCATGACGATCGATTTCAGGAGATTCCCGTCGCTGTCATACTTCTGAATCCGCCGGTTTGAACGGTCGGCCACGTACACGTTGCCCGCGCGGTCCACCTGCAGGTTATGCGGTAGACGGAACTGTCCGGGCTCGTTCCCGTAGCTGCCCCACGAGGCGAGCCAATTGCCCCACTTGTCCATCTTGCCCACGCGCGAGTTGATGTAGCCGTCGCTCACGTAAATGTTGCCCTCGGCGTCCCACCCGACGTCAGTCGGCCCCCCGAAGTAACTATCCACCTGTCGCGCCTCGCTGGCGGGCGGGTGCTCGTAGTCATCGAACCCCTCGGGCCGACGCCCGAGATTCAGCACGACGTACCCGTCCGGGTTGATCTTGGTAACGGCGTTCGTCCCTTTGTCGACGATCCAGAGGTTGTCCTCATTGTCGAAACGGACCGAATGCCCATAGCCCAGGCCATACACGTTC
>CALBET010000640.1 GCA_937888665.1 uncultured Acidobacteriota bacterium | reverse complement strand
ACACCCCTTGTGGCCACGGTCTTGCTGGCCTTGGCCTTGGGCACCAACGCCCCACCGGGCTGCTTCTCGGCCGAAGCCGACACCAACTCATTGGTTATCGACGAATCGGAGCTGGCCAATTCGAGGCAGAATCAGGATCGGCGACATTGCCGGATAGGGCGGGGTTGACGCGGGGGTGGCAGGTCGGCATGCTCAACCTCGGTGAGTTCACTGGTCAACTCGCACCGTAGGTGCAGCCGGCTGGACTGGTTCAATACGACCCAGGAGAGGATATGAAGATCTCGCAGCGGATGGCGTCAAACTTGTGCGCCGTCGCTTTTACGACAATCGTGGCAGTGTTCAGTGCGGAGGCTCTCCATGCTCCCGAAGCGACGTGCAATTCGTCAATCTGGCTAACGGATGACGGATGGCAAATCTCCTGCGCTGGAGATTGCTCATGCGTTCCGGATACACCTGCCGGCTCATGAACGGCATCCTCAACAAGACATGCGGATGTTACAAGCTAGACGGTGGCTTCCTTCAAGGTGTGCCCAGCACGTGCTCGGCGGTCATCTTGATCGATCCGCTCTTTGGCACAGAGTCATGGGTGTGCAATGAAGTGAATGATTCTGACTGCGAATGCCCAGCGATGATACCGGACTGCAAGGCTGTCTCTGGCGTCACTGAGGGGCAGACACTCGTCGCGCCGACTCAGGCCTGCAGTTGCCAAGCCTAGCTCTATGTCGCGCAATTATTCCCTGTCCGGGCGTGTCATCGGGGTGACAGCCTGCGTTCTAATCGCTTGTGCGGCCCTCCTCCTATTGCCTGACTCTGACTGCCCTATCGAGGGCCGTGCGGACGCGGTTGAGTCCGCGGCGCGCGCGAGTGACGCAGGGTCGCGCGAAGCAGGGAGGGCGTCGCAGGGAGGGGGCGATGGTGATCTCGTTCGCGTCAGAGTTGCTCAGCAGGGCTACCAGCTCAGGATTGTCACATCGACTGGAGAGGGTGTTGCCGGTGCTTCCTGCTGTTTGGCGAGCGAAGAGCGGCGGGTCTATCAATCAAGTCAACTAGCATGTGAGCAGCAAACGGACGAGCGTGGCCTCACAGTGTTCGATAGTGCCCTGGCCAAGAAGATCTCGAAATCGACAATCGTCATATGGAAGAACGGATTCCAGCCCGGCAGAGTTGACGGGGCAGTCTTGGCGAGATTGGGGAGCGTCGAGTTGCGTCTGGAGCAAGCTGCGACCCTAGCTGCAGTCATTGTAGATGTGCCCGGAAGCCGCCTTCCCGGAATCTCAATCGCCTTCTCTAAATCCGCACTGCCTGGGCGTCTGCCGGAGGAGGCGGGCCACGTTTCTGCCGATGTCCGGCCAGGCGCGAACACTGCGGATTGCATTCACATTGGCCGATCAGGTGCTGACGGCGTGCTGGTTCTTGATGGTCTGGAGCCTGGGATGTACTTGGCGAGGGTCCTAACGCCTGGATACACGATTGCATCTGGCAAAGATGGCGCTGGATTCCTGTCCGTCCCCTCTTCTTCCGTCCCCTCTTCTTCCGCCACCTTGGTTCTAACGCAATTGTTTGCGTGCTGTGGGAAGATCGAGGGCAGGGATGTCTTAAGCTACTTTTCTCAGGATGTCCCAGGCTTACGGCGCGACGCTAAACTCGACCCAGCGTACCGGAGAGCTGCGCACCAAATGCGTCAGCGCTTCGGCGCCGACCTTGTCTATGTCGGGGAATCTGTTCAGGGCAGAGAGGTGCCATCGGACGTGACGTTCAGATGCCTTGTTGATGGGCTTGGATGGCGCGAGGTCAGTCTGGCTTTGGCGCCAGTTAGCGCGATAGAGGATGTTGAGGTTCTTTCCCTTGGATCAGATGGACCCAACTTAGGCGGTCTTAGGATTGAGTTGTCGGACAATGGGGGAGAGGCATTTGAGGGCGAGAGGTTGTTTGTATTTGGGCCATGTCCTGGTATTGGAACAACAGCCTACCCTATCTCGACAGGGCGGCGTTATGGATTGCCCGTTGGAGAGTACTCGGTGCGCCCGCCGCGTGGAGCGGCTGCTATTGAGGGTGAGTTGAAGGTTGAGGTCGTCGAAGGAGGAGAGTCGGTTGTAAGGCTCCGCTACGCGGAGGCCCGCAGGCTCTGTCGGTTTCGTGTCATTGATGGGGATGGGGAGCCAGTGTCGTTCGCAAACCTCACACTCCAGTCGGGCAACTACTTGGAAAACGTGAGCTCTCGCAACGCCGACGATATTCGCGCTTGCCTGCCCGTGGGCATTGTGGACGTTACATTCTTCGCCGCCGGGGCAGATCCTATCGTCGAGGCGGTCCGGGTTGAGTCGTCGCAAGGTCGGGGGCGGCAGCTGATTGAGTTGGTGGTCCGGCGGGGACGCTGAGGGACCATGCCCTCTCCTTCGAACCGTGAGAGTGTTCGCTGCGTGACGTCACGAGCTTGTCTTGTGGTCGTGCTTGTTGCATCGGGCGTTGCGAAGGTGTTCTCGCCACACCAAAGCATATTCCTCCTTCCCGTCTGGGCATACTATCTTGCGTCTGTCGTCGAGCTGTTTCCGCCGACACCTGGTGACGTATCACGGGGTGCTGGCACCTGGAGCGAGTCTGCGGT
>CALBET010000639.1 GCA_937888665.1 uncultured Acidobacteriota bacterium | reverse complement strand
GGTCACGCTGGCGGCGGTGTCGCTGGCGACCGTCGCGGCGTGCGGTGGCGGCGAGCCGATGGAGGCGGAGCCCGCGATGGCGATGGCCGCGGCGGCGGCGGGGACCGAGAGCGACTGGGTCGACCGGCAGCTGCCGAACCCGACCGGAGAGGTCATTCTGGACTGGGCGAAGTTGCCCGACGGCCGCGAGTGGGGGTCCACGGCCGGGATCGACATCGGACCTGACGGTCACGTGTGGGTCTATGACCGGTGCGGGGGACTGGCACTGGCGGGTGGGTGCGAAGAGAACTCGGACCGTGATCCGATCTTCAAATTCAACAAGGACACCGGCGACATCATGGCCCAATTCGGGAAGGGCCTGTTCGTGCTGCCGCATGGAATTCATGCTGATGCCGATGGCAACGTCTGGGTGACCGACTCGCAGGGCAACGCCGCAGGGACGAAGGGGCACCAGGTCATCAAGTTCAGCCCTGAGGGTGCGGTGCTGCTCAGGTTGGGGACGGCCGGGCAACCTGGGAGCGGACCGGGACAGCTCAACGAGCCGTGCGACGTCATCACCGCGCCCAACGGCGACATCTTCGTCTCCGACGGCCACAGCGGTCAGAGCCCCGATCCGCCCGAGGGTGCGACCGGTCGCATTCTGAAGTTCTCGGCCGATGGGACCTTCATCACGCAGTGGGGAGAGGTCGGCTTCAGACCTGGGCAATTCCGCACGCCGCACGCGATGGAGTTCGACTCGCAGGGACGTCTCTACGTCGCCGACCGCGGCAACCACCGGATTCAGATCTTCGACCAGGAGGGCAACGCCATTCTCGACGCCAATGGAAACCCAGAGATCTACATGAACTACAGCCGGATCAGCGGGCTGTTCATCACCGCCGACGACACGCTGTATGCCATCGACTCCGAGTCTGGTGTCGGGAACCATCCGGGGTGGAAGACCGGCGTCCGGATTGGACCGGCTGGCGAAGATCGGTTGACCGGGTTCGTGCCGCCGCATGCTCACGACATCCGGTTCTTGCAGGGTGTCGCTGGCGAAGGCGTGGCCGTAGATGCCGACGGCAACGTGTACGCGGCGGAGGGCCCGGGGTCGCGTCCGACAGCCGGTGGCGGCGTCACCAAATACGTGGCGAATTAGGCGCGGGCGAGTGCCCTCGTAGCCAGGGCCTTCAGGCCCGCCGGCAGGTAGACGGCCGGACCCATGACCAGGGTCCGGCCGTTTTTTCTACTGGAACGTTACTCGGGCCACGCTCGGAGGGTCGTCTCCCTCGAATGTGGGATGGACGACATACACGTCGTCACCGATGACCGCGGCCGTTGTCGCCGGCGTGTCGAAGGTCGCGACGCCCGCCACCTCGGCCGTTACCCAGTCGTCAGTGCTCGTCAGGGCGACCACGCGGTTGTCCGAGTTGCTCACGATCGCCAGTCGGTCGCCGGACCACACGATGCCGTCGCCACCCGGTATCGCCTCCGGGAGGGTGACCGCGGTTGCCGTCGCCGGGTCGCTCAGTGGCACCTTCCACAGCTCCGCGCCTCGCGCCACGAGGAGATAGCCGGCCGGATGCACTTCGATGCCGTTGGGGCCTCCGGCGTCGTCGTCGAACCGATGCAGCAGCGATGCCTCGTAGTCGAGGGTGACGCGGTAGATCCCGTTGAGCATCGTGTCAGTCACATACACGGTGCCATCGTCCGCTACCGCAGCATCGTTGGCGAAGTACGCGGCGTCGGCCGGTGGGTCGGGGACCGTCGCGGCGAGATCGACCAGGGCAATCCGGTCCCCCGACGTCAGGTCATACACGGCCAACTCGGCCTGTCCCGCGCTACCGCCCTCGAACACCGAGCGGTCTGAGTTGGCCACCAGCAGCCGGTCTCGCGTTTCATCGACCTCGATCCCGACGGACGACACCAGATCCGAATCTGTGATGACGGCGGTGACGCGGCCGTCCGGGTGAATCTGCAGGATCGAGCCCTCGGACAACGACCCGGTCAGGATCCGGCCGTTTGTCCGGTCGTATTCGACCCCTTCTGGGATAAAGCCGCCACGCTCGGCGACGATGACGTCAGGGAAAGCGCTCTGGGCCTGCGCCTCCGCGGGTGCCAGGTCCGGCGGCGCCTCCGCCGCGGGAGCCTCCGGCCCGGTTCCGCATCCTGCGAGAAAGGCACTGGACAGTACGATGGCGAGTGTTGTGGCACGCATTGAATTGGATGCTCCTGGGAACCGTGTGACCAAGGTTGGCGGGCGGCCGGCGATCGGGCCGTTCACGGATTCGGCCGTGCCTGTCCCGCCTGGGCGCAACGCTCAATTATCGCAAATCTATTCTGTGTCGACGCGTGACCG
>CALBET010000638.1 GCA_937888665.1 uncultured Acidobacteriota bacterium | reverse complement strand
GCTGATTGCGCGAAGACAGAGGGTGGGCTCCTCGGATGGTTCGCGGCGTTGCGGCTCAGCGTCCGACACGGGAGACGCCCCACGAGACGGTGAAGCCGAGAAGCGTGAGGGCAGACCCGCCGAGCCCTTGCGTGACTGAGGGCATGACCGCGACCGTGCGGTAGTCTTCAGGGTCTACTGCGGCGACCAGGTCCGCCGTCGTCAGTGCGATACCACGCACAATGTCCCCCATCTGCGGCGTGACCGGTTCGTTGAACGGCCATAGTCCGATGACCGCGCCACACAGCAAACCGAGGAGAAAGCCGAGCGTCGCGCGTTCATAGTTCGCCAACAGCCTGCTCACGAGATTGCTGACCCCTACCACGCCGAGTCCGACCCCGATCGCCACCGGGACCAGGACATGGAGCGCTTGGAGCGCGAGCGCCCAATCGCCGGCACGGGCGCCGCTTGTGGCCATCTCCACCGCGTCGATGATCGCCCGATATTGGCCAAGCACCAGTAGCAGATATGCGCCGGAGAGGCCCGGGAGGATCATGGCCGCTCCGCCCGAGAAGCCGGCCACGGTCAGCATGGCGTAGGCGGCCAGGCCGGGGGTGGTCTGGCTCCCGATGCGCTCCGGGTCGGTCAGCGCCAGCAAGGCCATCACGGCGACGGCGATGGCGGCGCTGGTCAGCACCCTGTCGTCCACCGGCCGGAGCATGCGCCAGAGTAGAGGGGCGCCGCCCAGCGTCAGGCCGATGAACAGACAGTACATCGCCCATTGGTGTTGATCGAGTAGGCTGCCGATCACCCCCGCAAAGCCGCCGATGGCGAGCCCGGCCGCTCCGACGACACAGGTCAGCATGAGCAAGACCGTGGGACGGAACTTCAAGGTCGACACTTCCGCGACGCCGCTGATGAACTGGGGGTAGATCCCGACGGTGAGCAGCATGGTGCCGCCCGAGATACCGGGGACCAGATTGGCGAGCCCCATGAACACGCCACCGATGAGGCTGCGGGCGGCGATCGCACCGACACGAAATAGCGCGGTATCCAGAGGGGTGCTGGTGGTCGTGGGTCGTGTCATGGCCGCGTCTCGGATTTCCCTGGGACGCGCTACTCGCAGCCCATGGCAAAGCCCGCGAATTGGGTGGGGCGGCACGCAGCCGCCCCACCGTCCCACTTCAGGTGTCCGCTGGTTCCTCCGAGTGACGATCTAGTTGGTGGCGAAGCAGTAGAAGAGACCGGCACCGCCGGTGGCCACCAGGTCGGCTTGTCCGCACCCGCGGCTCGGGTGCGACGAGTTCCACGAGCCGTTGTTGCCGCCCTGCTTGTCCGAGTGACCGAGCTGGGCTGAGCCGGTGCCATTGTTCGTCCAGTTGCTGCACGTGTGGTCCATGCCGTCCGTGTAGGCCCGCCCATTGGTCTGGGAGCCGGTTAACATGTCGTGCTGATTCGGCGTGTCGCCCACCCCGTTGACGCGGTCACCTTTCTCGGTCATGGAGATCACCTTGCCCAGGGCGTTGCCCACCTGCGCCAACTCGAGCGTGTCCCCATGGAGCGACGCGACGTCCATCGCGGCGCGCCGTCGCCCACCGCTGGCATACCAGGGTCCGTTGCCAATCCGGTCCCGGGCGTTCACGGCGTTTGGCCCTTGCGTGCTGAGGTAGGCGCGCCAAGTCGAGTCGCCGCGGCCGGCCGCGGTAGCCAGCTCTTGACAGTGGGCGTCGGCGCCGGCCAGGCCGCCCAGATTGGCCCCGTCTCCCAGGCCAACACTCGTGACGAAGAACGACATCGGCTCCGGCGGCGCCTGTTGTGCGACCGCCGCGTACGAGGTGAACGCCACCGCGACGGCGACGACGAACGATGCTCTGTGCTGTTTGCCCAACATCATGTGCTGACCTCCGCGTTCAGTGCCTATCCAATGGCCACACGCATCACGCGTCTGTTGGTGTGACCTCCATAGTATCGAACGCTGATTCTCTCACGGCGGATCACTTTCGCGTCGTCTTCATATTCATATTCCCCCCGCGGTCTCGCACTGGCGCCGGGTCCGCGCTGTCGTTGCGGGACAGCGTCGGCGTCGTCGCGGCAGGCGCCTCGGCCATCCACCGTCGCGGGTCGAGCCGGCCCTGACCCGATGGCCTGCACCCAGGTCCGACGCGCGCCGTCTCGGGGCCAAACACCGCAGGGCTTCAGCTCGGGCTGCGAGTTGGCGCTGGACACCGCTGTGGTCGGGACCCGGGAAAAAGATGGACTTGCCGTGTGGGCCGCCGATGCACCCCGCCAGGCTGCGCTGGGCATTGTCACGCCTGATCCGGTCCTCACTAGCAACTGCGCGGTCGGAAAGTATGATCGGCTGATGGGTTACTATGGGCTGGTAGTAGGTGTCACTACGTTCACTAGAGGGAAAGGATCGGGATGGGGACGATTATTCAGCAGTTGGAACAAGAGAGGGACGCACTAGCGGCCCGGATCCGCGCCGTTGAAGCGGCGCTTGCCGCCTTGGGTGGGGCGGTCGAACCGACACACGCCAGCGGACGTCGCACCATGTCTGCCGCCGAGCGGCAGGCGGTATCGGAGCGCATGAAGAAATCATGGGCGAAGAGAAAAAGACAAATGGGTGCGACCAAGAAGTAGGTCACGCATCGCGAACGCGGTGTCAGGAAGCGTCCCCCGCCAGTCACCCCTGCGGGACAGGTTCCTCGATGGCGTTGAAGGTCAGCACGACGAGAACGAGCGGATGATGATCTCTTCCAGGAAGCCACGCATTCTGCGAGGTTCATGACCCGTCCAACCGAAATTGCACGGCTTCGGCCAGATGCTCGACCGTGATCCGTTCCGCGCCAGCAAGGTCGGCGATCGTCCGGGCGACCTTCATTAACCGGTGGCAACTCCGCGCGGATAGATGAAACCGCCGGCTGGCGGCATCAAGCACGCGTAGGCCCGACGAGTCCAGGGCGCAATGGCGCGCGAGCGCGGCGCCCTCGAGGCGGGCGTTTGCGCGAGCGGTGCCGCTTCGATTGCGCGCCGACTGACGGACCCGCGCCGCGGACACACGCCGCCGCACGCACGCGGACGACTCTCCAGGCGCCGCCTCGCTGATCGCTTTGAACGGTACCGCCGGGACCCACACGCTCAGATCGATCCGGTCGCGCAGCGGTCCAGAGAGCCGACCGCGATAGCGGTCGGTCTGCGGCGGTGTGCATCGACAGACCCGCACGGGGTCGCCGTGGTACCCACACGGACAGGGGTTCATCGCGGCAACCAGCATGAACCGGGCGGGGAAGACGGCGGTGCGCAGGGCCCTGGCGATCCGAATCGTGCCTTCCTCGAGTGGTTGTCGGAGCGCGTCGAGCACGTGTCTGGCGAACTCCGCGGTTTCGTCGAGAAAGAGCACACCGTTGTGGGCCAAGCTAATCTCGCCGGGGCGCGGCAGGGTGCCGCCGCCTACGAGCGCCACGTTGGAGGTGGTGTGATGGGGAGCGCGGAACGGGGCGGCGGTCAGGAGCCCCGCCGTCGGAGGCAGGAGTCCGGCCACTGAGTGAATCGCGGTAGTTTCCAGCGCTTCGTCGCGCGTGAGCGGCGGGAGGATGCCCGGAAGTCGCCGAGCGAGCATACTTTTCCCGGCTCCGGGTGGTCCGACAAACAGGAGATTGTGCCCACCAGCGGCGGCGATCTCGAGGGCCCGTCGAGCCAGCGCCTGGCCCTTGACATCTGCGAGGTCGACAGAAGGAGCGTGGCCCACCTGGAGGCCAGGGCTGGCCGAGCCGAGTGGCGACGGTTGGGCCGGTCGTGGTTGCCGGCCGGTCAGCACCTCAACCGTCTCCCGCAGTGACGTGATCCCCACGACGTCGAGTCCGGAGACGAGCGCCGCTTCCGCCGCGTTGGCAGCCGGTAGCACGATGGAACGGAGGCCGTCGCGGCGCGCGCGCGCCGCAATCGGCAGTGTGCCGCGAATCGGCCGCACCGCGCCGTCCAGCGACAACTCACCGAGCACGACGGCATCGTCAAGATGTCGCAGGGGGAGCAGGCCGCACGCGGCCAAGACGCCGAGCGCGATGGGAAGGTCGAAGGCGGCACCGACCTTGCGGATGTCCGCGGGGGAGAGGTTGATGGTGACGCGGCGCTGCGGGAACTCGAACCCTGAGTTCCGCACGGCGCTCTGCACGCGCTCCCGCGACTCGCGCACGCTGGTGTCCGGTAGCCCCACCATCGTGATGGCGGGAAGCCCACCATCCGAGACGTCGACCTCGACGTCCACCGGGTATGCCTCGATTCCGAAGGTTGCGGCGGTGCGAAGCGTGGCAAGCACGGGAGGGTCCCCTGCAAGACCGTGTCCGCGTCACGCGGTGGCCGTCCGGAGCGGTTCTGGGCAGGGTCTGGCAAATCCAGAGGCGTGGGCCCGGGGCTGGGATGGCAAGTTTTGCCGCGCCACGTCGGACCGACGTTCGCCATCGAGCGTGGCCCCGACGGGGACGATGCGCTACCGGGGGAACTCGGCCTGGATGAACACGCGGTGCTGTTCGCCGAGGTCTCGGGCGGAGGGGGTGATGATCGTGCGGTCGCCCACCGTAATGCGCCGGTCTTCCCGTAGCGCCTGACGCACGTCATCCTCACACACGAACTCGACCGCGGCGTCAGCCGCCGGGGGGACCGTGTCAGAGCCGGTGGCGGAGGTCGTCGCAGGCACAGCCGCGGGCATGTCTTGCACCGGTGCCGCAGCGCGCGGGCTGGCCGGGGCGGGAACACGTGGGGGCGAAGCCGCCCCGGACGCGCCGGCGATGCCGCGCGTGGCCAGGAACGTCTCTATGCGCCTGGACAGGAGAGCCGGGTCGACCCCACCGGGCATCGGTCTCGCGGGGGCCTCCGGCAGTCGCGGAGCCTCGGGGCCCGTGGCCGTGGCCGTGGCTGTGACCG
>CALBET010000637.1 GCA_937888665.1 uncultured Acidobacteriota bacterium | reverse complement strand
CGGACCACGTCGTGCTGGTGACCGAGATGGTGCATACGGTGCGGGTGGTGCCGCTCGATGACCGTCCTGCCTTGGGTGGTGAGCTTCGCCAGTGGTCGGGCGATGCCCGCGGCCACTGGGAGGGGAACACCCTGGTGGTCGAGACATCGAACTTCAGCGACGAACGACGGTGGAGGAACACCACCGACAGGCTGACGCTGGTCGAGCGCTACACCCGGGTTGACGCGGACACGCTCGAGTATGAGTACACCGTGACCGACCCGGAGACCTGGACGAGCTCGTGGACGGCGTCACTGCCGCTGCAACGCACCGACGTGCCGATGTTCGAGTACGCCTGCCACGAAGGGAACCACAGCATGGACGGCATTCTGTCCGGGCATCGTGCCGACGAGCGAGCCGCCGCCGAGGGTCGCTAGAGCGACGCGGGCGGGGGCACCGATTCGGTGTCGTGCAGGCGGGTGAGATCAATCGTGTGTCGTAGCTGGTCTTGGCGTGCACGGTCTGCGTGAAGGTCTCGTCCGATGATAGCCGATAGCCCCTCTCCGCCCTTGGGCGACGGCGTCAGGAGGCTCACCGTGCGTGTCACGACAGTCGCTCTCGCCGCGGTTCTGGTCCTCGGCATGCCCACCGGCCAGCCGCACGCGGCGGAGGGACCTATCACCGGCTTTCCAGGGGCTCAGACCGAGGCTCAGCGCGAGCTTGAGGCCCGGTTCGACGCCGGACTCGATGCGGAGGACCTCCGCTCGTGGATGCAGCACCTCAGCTCGCGTCCACATCACGTGGGGTCTCCCTTCGGGAGGGAGGTTGCCGAGTTCATCGCCGAGCGATTCCGTGAATGGGGGTACGACACGGAGGTCGAGACCTACCAGGTGCTCTTCCCAACTCCCCGAATTCGCCGCCTCGAGATGGTGGCGCCGACGCGCTTTACCGCCGCGCTCGAGGAGCCGGTACTGACCGAGGACCGCACGTCGGACCAGAAGGACGAGCAGCTCCCGACCTACAACGCCTACTCGATTGATGGGGACGTGACGGGAGAGCTCGTCTACGTCAATTACGGCGTGCCGGCCGACTACGAGGAACTGGAGCGGCGCGGTATCGACGTGACCGGAAAGGTCGTCATTGCTCGCTATGGTGGGTCCTGGCGCGGCATCAAACCGAAAGTCGCGGCCGAGCATGGGGCGATCGGGTGTCTCATCTACTCCGATCCACGCGATGACGGCTACGCGCAGGGCGATGTGTACCCGGACGGCCCATACCGCATGGCGGATGGCGCTCAGCGCGGTTCGGTGGCCGACATGCCGCTGTTTCCGGGCGACCCGTTGACCCCGAATGTGGGCGCCACGGAGGATGCGGAACGGCTCGACCTGGACGACGCGCCGACCCTGACGAAAATCCCGGTCCTGCCCATCTCGTACGCGGACGCGCAGCCACTGCTGGCCGCCCTCGCCGGACCGCTGGCCCCCGCAGGCTGGCGTGGCGGTCTCCCGCAGACCTATCACCTTGGCCCAGGCCCGGCGCGGGTGCATCTGGAACTCGTGTTCAACTGGGACATCGAGCCGGCCTACAACGTCATCGCGCGGCTCGAGGGCCGCGAGCGGGCCGACCAGTGGGTGCTTCGTGGCAACCACCACGACGCGTGGGTCAACGGCGCCGCGGACCCGATCAGCGGCCTGGTGGCGATGATGGCCGAGGCCAAAGCGATTGGCGGGCTCGCTCGCACCGGTTGGCAGCCCCGCCGCACCATCGTGTTTACGGCCTGGGACGCCGAGGAGCCCGGATTGATCGGCTCCACGGAGTGGGGGGAGCACCACGCGGACGAGCTCCGCGAGCGGGCCGTCGCTTACATCAACACGGATGGCAACGGTCGCGGCTTCCTGAACATGTCCGGTTCGCACACGCTGGAACGGTTCATCAACGAGGTGGCGCGTGACGTGACGGATCCGGAGACCGGCGTGAGTGTCTTCGACCGGCGGCACGCCCGACGTCTCGCCGGTGGCGATACAGAGGATCTTGCGGCGACGGGAGACCACCGGATCAACGCGCTCGGCTCTGGGTCCGACTACACCCCCTTCCTGCAGCATCTGGGCATTGCGTCGCTCAATCTTGGCTACGGAGGGGAGAGCGGCGGCGGGTCATATCACTCCATCTTCGATTCCTTCGATCACTACACGCGTTTCATCGACCCGACGTTCGCGTACGGGATCGCGCTGGCGCAGACGGCCGGCCGCGCGGTGCTCCGGCTCGCCGACGCCGAACTGCTGCCGTGGGACTTCACCGCCTTCGAGGCGACCGTCTCGCGCTACGCCGACGAGGTGATGACGCTCACCGACGACATGCGGGACGAGACGGCACGCCAGAACCGGCTCTTGCGCGACGGCCGGTTCACGCACGCTGCCGACCCGACCGAGACCTACGCGCCGCCCGACCCCGAGGACCCGGTTCCGCATCTCAATTTCGCGCCGGTCCGCAATGCGCTCGTCGGGCTGGCCGAGAGCGCACGGGCCCACGATGTGGCCCGCCGGGCGCTCGTCGCCGGGAGCGACCGACTCTCCACCGACCAGGCGCGTGCGGTCGACGAAATTCTGTTCCGCACCGAGCGCTCCATGACCCATCCGGAGGGGTTGCCAGGTCGCCCGTGGTTCGTCCACCAGATCTATGCGCCGGGGTTCTACACGGGCTACGGCGTGAAGACGCTCCCGGGGGTTCGCGAAGCGATCGAGGAACGAGCCTGGGACGAGGTCCAGCGCCAGATTTCCAGACTGGCCGAGACGATCCGTCAGGTCGCGACGGATATCGATCGTGCGACCCAGTTCCTGGAGCCGGCGGGGCCGTAGCGGACGAACCCGCGAATACGACTGGACACGCAGGCCTGAAGGCCTGCGCCACGGGATAGCCGCTATCTGGACACGCAGGCCTGAAGGCCCGCGCCACGGGATAGCCACTATCTGGACACGCAGGCCTGAAGGCCTGCGCCACGGGATAGCCGCTATCTGGACACGCAGGCCTGAAGGCCCGCGCCACGGGATAGCCACTATCTGGACGCGCGGGCCTGAAGGCCTGCGCCACGGGATAGCCACTATGACGATGATCAGGCTGGTGCTCAGGTTCGTGATGGCCGCCTTCTACGTGTTCTCCGGCTTCAACCACTTTCGTGACCCAGCGTTCTACCTCAACATCATGCCGCCGTATCTCCCCGCGCACGCCGCGGCGGTCGTCTGGAGCGGCGTTGCCGAAGTGTGCCTGGGCCTCCTCCTGCTGTGGCCGCGCGGGCAACGGCCCGCGGCGTGGGGCATCATGGCGATGCTCATCGCCTTCCTGCCGGTCCATGTCCACATGCTGGTGAACAGCCATCTCTATCCGGAGGCTCCGGTCCTTGTGCTCTGGCTGCGTTTCCCGATGCAAGCGCTCTTGCTCGCCTGGGCGTACTGGTACACCGTCGTCGCCGTCCGGAGCACGGCTCCAAAGTGACGCAAGGCTTCAGCCTTGCGACTGGGGCGTGTTGTCGGCGCCCTGACTGTTCCGAGCCCTTTGTGGCGCAAGGCTTCAGCCTTGCGACCGCCAGCGGAGTTCACTGCACAAAGTCTGGGAGGCCTCATCTTCCTGCCCCTATGACCAACTTCGTTGGTATGAACCAGAACGCAAGCTTCGTGCTTCAGAAAATCGTCGGAGTGTGTCGTCTGGGGGTGTTCCGCAGCCTACTCCAGGCACCTGTTTTCGCGTTTTGGTCCCCTCAATATCGACGTGCTGCAAGAAGACTGCGTCATTCCCTTCTGGGCGCTCCGGTCGGCCGGGGTTCGGTACTCCGAGGAGGTGTTGCTGTTCCATCGCCAACATGACGGAAACATATGAATATTGATAGGGTTCACGGGCTGTTAGGGCCGAACGAGAGCCAGACGGCGAGGGCAGCGAGCAGCGCGTAGAGCAGCGGCTCGATAAGACGACAGGGTGCCAGCGCTACGCGATCCGCTGATCGAATCGGCGCAGACCGTTCCGCGGGTGGTGGACCTCTCGCCGACGGGCGGTTGCGGTCTGGTGGCGACCCTCGCGCTGGGTCTCGGCGCGTTTGGCGCCCTTGACGCGGTTCGACAGAACCCAGACCTGCAGTGGTCGTTCTTCGGGTCCAGTGTCCTGCTGCTCGTCTGGAGCGGGGTGACCTTCGGACAGGCCCATCGCCAGGGTCGCCGTTTGGCGCTCGAGGCCGTTGTTCGGAAGCACCACCTCGTGCAGGCGCTCGCGCAGCTCGCCTTCCTGTTGTACTGGGGGTGGTACTGGCGCCCGGTGTACGACGCGGCCTTTCTCGTCGCCGCCCAGCTGGTCTTCGCATACGCGTTCGACATGCTGCTGTGCTGGTCGCGCCGAGACACCTACACGCTGGGGTTTGGTCCGTTCCCCGTCATCTTCAGCATCAACTTGTTTCTCTGGTTTGCCGACGACTGGTTCTATCTGCAGTTTCTGCTGGTGGGGTGCGGGTTCGCGGCGAAGGAACTGATCCGGTGGACCAAGGATGGACGACGCGTCCACATTTTCAATCCGTCGTCGTTTCCGCTCGCCCTCTTCTCGCTGGCGTTGATTCTCACCGGCACCAGCGACCTGACGTGGGGCCAGGACATCGCCGCCGCGCAGTTTTTCCCCCCGCACGTCTACCTGGTCCTGTTTCTGGTCGCGCTGCCTGGGCAGTATCTCTTCGGCGTGGCGTCGATGACGATGTCCGCGGTGGTGGTGACCTACCTGTTCGGTCTCCTGTATTTCGGCGCCACCGGCGTTTATTTCTTTTACGACTCGTATGTCCCGATTGCCGTATTTCTCGGCATGCACCTCTTGTTCACGGATCCGTCCACGGCGCCACGGACCCAGATGGGGCGCCTCCTGTTTGGGGCGTTCTACGGCGTGAGTACCGTGGCGTTGTACGCGCTGCTCAGTCGGGCCGGCGTGCCTCCGTTTTACGACAAGCTGCTGCAGGTGCCGCTCTTGAACCTGTCGATTCAGTGGCTGGACCGGCTGGCCCGGTCGACGCGTCTTCGCCGTGTTGAATTGGGGTTGGGGAGCCTGGCCGTGGAAGGACGCCGCCGCAATCTCGCCTACGCGGGGCTCTGGGCGGTCGTCTTCACACTCATGAGCGCCGTGCAAGGGGTGGGCGACCGCCATCCCGGCCAGTGGGTGCCGTTCTGGCAGGGAGCCTGTGCCGACCAACGACCGTCGGCCTGCCAGTATCTCGACAACCTCCAGCGAAGGTTCTGTGACACCGGGTCCGGATGGGCCTGCAACGAGGTGGGCCTCGTCGCGCGGGACTCGCTCGTCGCTGAGGACGCATTTGGGCGTGGGTGCGACCTGGGTTTTGCGCCTGCCTGTGGGAACCTGACGAGTCTGGTCTCGGGGCGAGAGCCTGTGGCGTTCGAGCAGGCACTGCCCACGTTGGACGACTATCCGATCATCTTGCGGGGAACCAAGGGGCCGATGGTCGACCGCTCGCCCGAGGCGCTCTTGGCACAGGCCTGCAGCCAGGGCTGGGCCGACTCGTGCGGGCGCCGGCCCATCAAGTAGCGACAACAACGACGGCAAGGCCAACAGGGCGATCGACGCATGTCGGCGCCTCCCGCTGGTGCGCTTTGACAGGGTGCGGCTGCGCGCGTATAGTCCGATTTACCCGAAGGATCAAGTGGCTGGAAGCCGCGCTCACGGCGGGTGACCGGTTTCAGGAGGGATGGGAATGACGCGTCGATTGCTCGAGTCGCTCGGTGTGGCCACGGTGTTTGCCACGGTCATGGTGCTGCTGGTCAACGCCGTGCCGGTCGGCGGGCAGGCGCCCGAGGCGACCGCGTGGGGACATCCAAACCTGGAAGGGATCTGGCTCGATGTCTACGCCACGCCCTTCGAGCGCTCGAGGGACCTCGGCGATCGAGAGCTTGCTACCGCTGAAGAGCGTGCCGCGCAGGACCTGGCCAGGATGGGCAACCAGGGACGGAACGAGCGCGGCGGCGATGGCCGCGTTGACGTGGCGGGGGCCTACAACGCGGTGTACACGTCGGCCAAGCCCGCGGGCCCCAGGACATCGCTCGTCGTCGATCCCCCGAACGGGCGGATTCCCGCCTTGACCGCGGAGGCCCAGCGGCAGAACGAAATCCGTCGAGAGTGGACGCTCATGCTCTTGCGGAACACCGAGACCTGCGAGTCCGGTGGGCCAGGATGCGCGGGCGGCGAGTATGGACCTCCCTCGCCACGCAGATTCGATGTCACGCCGTTCTACAACACGGGACGCATGAACCGTCACGACGGCCCGGAGGACCAGAGCGCTGGTGACCGGTGCATGCTTGGCGCGACGCCCGATTTCAACGGGTTCCGCCGCGTCGTCCAA
>CALBET010000636.1 GCA_937888665.1 uncultured Acidobacteriota bacterium | reverse complement strand
GTCGACCAGGTGAGCAGCAGTCTGCGCCATCCTCCGACCGAGACAGGAGGGGCGCAGCGGAACAGCGACGAAGGCCTGCACCAACGGCAGGCCAACGCCGCGAGCCTCCGAGTGCCCGGCGGCAAGGGCGCGGATAGCAAGCCCCCCCAACATCGGGTTCGTGATAGCCACCAGGTCGACGGACTCTCTGTCAGGCATTGTCTTCTTGCATCAACGTCTTCCAGTCGCGGTGCCAGCCGACTCGAAGCTCGTCTGCCAGTTGCTGATACGATCCGGGGACAAGGTAGTCGGCCCGCACGCCTCCTGTAGGCGTTGGAATCTCCTGCCGCGCCTTCACGTGCGACCAGTCGAGGAGACGGCGCCCTGATTGTTCGCAGGTTGCCTCGTCGGCTTCTTCGAGGTCATGCGAAAGAGGGGCGAAAAGTTCGTTCCAGCGGGCTTCCAGTAACTCGTCGAACTCCGCGAAACGGGAACGCAGGCTGAGGTCGCCTGTGAGCCACTCATCGCGCTGGCGACGGGCACGCCAGCGGGCTAGGCTGGCGCGCTCAAGGCGCTCGGCACCGCCCTTCACCAGGGCGATCTGGCGCTCCATAGTCGTGCTGAGTCCGTCGGCGGGATCGGTCGGGTGTAGCCGACTGTACGACTCGGGAAGCGCGGGGGCCGTCAGGCTAGAGCGAATTGCTGCCTGCTCCCGGTAGACTTCCGCGCGGCTGATGCGTCGGGGCAGTTCGCCGACGAGGCTTCGACACGCACGATAGTCCCACCACTTGAGCAACTCGGTCACGAATGACTCGCGGATCTCAGGCTCGACCCAGCCTTCGAAGTACTCCACGATGCGGCCGCGAACCTCCAGGATGTTGGGCGAGTTCGGGATGACGGCGATTCGCTGACGAGTCTCGTTCGCGCATCGGTGGTGAGCGCCAGAAAAGAGTATACGCCGGGCGCGCGGTCCTCATAGGGCAGCTTCGGTTCATCGCGCGCTTCGGCCTCATGTCTTGCGTCTCGAACACGCTCCGCTTCGTGAACAAGCGCGGCCAGCACTGCGCTGATGTCCCGGTCCTGACGCGTGAGCGCGAGTTGATTCAGCGGGTCCTTCGCCAGGAGGGGTGCACATGAGACGAGCACAAGCTGCGCGTCTGGAACGTCCGCGTCGATCCACGCCCTCAGTGTTGTCCAAACCTGCCGGCACTTCACCGAGAGCGGGCGTGGGTCCGCGCCGAGTGAGTGCTTGAGCTGGTGGAGCGTCTTTTGGGTTCCCTCTAGGACGACATCGTCCGCCTCTTCAAGCAGCACTTCGGCGTCGTCCCCGGCCTGGAGCAGGATCAGCAGCGCGTAGACGCCCTGGTAGTAGTAGCCGACAGCGGCGTCGATGGCGGAGTGACTCGCAGGCATGAACTCAGTGTTCCGACGGGTTTCACGCGGTCGCGGTCAGGATATACCACACCGTGGTCCTCGAACTAAGCGCACCCCAACGAGAAGGCAGAAGCGGTACTTGGAACCCCACAGGGCTTGGGCGGCGGCGCCGGCGCCCAGCATCATGCTGGTCCTCCATCGCGGCCATCGAGCTCGCGGGGGGGCGCTGCGAGAAGCTGCGCCAGCGCCTCGCGGGCGACGCGCGCGGTGAGTAGATCGCCGGCCGCGGTCGCGCTATGAACGGTCGCGGTGAGCGCCTCGATGAGCTTCGCGCGCGGGCTCGAGGAATCGATCACGGAATCGATCACGCCACGAGCATCCGCGCAGTTGGACTCACCGACAGCAAGGGTCGACCCTTGGGGACCACCATCCAACCCTTGAGGACCATTGGTTTCGCCCGGGTTCGATTCCCGGCGGCTCCACAAATTATCAATAATTACATCGACTTGTCCAAGATCGCTGCTTCCCGGGTCCGTGCTTGTCGGGCGCCGGGCCTGGTGCGCAGACGGAGTCGGGGATACAAGACGGTGCGAGTCTATCGGCGTGCCGTTTGGGCGGGCGCATATCCGAGTACCCGGCCCACATGATCCACCGAGCACGAACCCCGAGCCACCCCGACACGGCATCTCTACACCCCCGCGCCGCAGTGAGCGCGCGGCCTGACACAGCACGGGCGTTTGCGTCTGCGTCTGCGTCTGCGTGGACGGGATGCGCCACTACGCGGAGCTTCCCTCGTGGAGGGTAGGACCACGCACACTCGGTCGGGCTCCGTTACGTTGCGAGAAGACGGGATCCTCTGCTTCCGCGCGGCGTCCGGCGTCGAGCACGACGAGGACAAAGCGATCGAGAACATCGCGGCGTTGAGGCAGCTCGCTCGAGGTATGTTGCTGCCGGTGCTCGTGGACATGCGTGAGACAGGCGCCATGACTCGAGCGGCGCGACAGGCTTACGCGAACGCGGATTCCGCGGCGCAGGGCTTACTCGTGGGCTCGTCGTTCACGCGCATCATCGCCAACGTGTTTCTGCGCATCGGTCGCCCAGGGCAGCCGGCAAAGATGTTCACGTCCGAAGAGGAAGCGGTTCAGTGGCTCAACGGATTTCTCACATGATCGAAGACCAAGACCGCTTGGACGAGCTTCTGGCAGCGCTCGAGACCTTGGCGTCGGGCGACTTCAGCGCACGATGCCGCCTGTCCTCGACTGGCGACGATCTCGACGCAGTCGCTTACGCGGTCAATGTGCTGGCCGAAGAGATTGAGATTTCGACCGCGGAGCGCGAACGTGCCCGGCATGACGAGCGCACAACGGACCAGAGACTTGCCCACATCATCGCGACGAGCCCGACGACCGTATACACCTGTGCCGCGGAAGAGCCGTTTGGCGCCACCTTCATTGCGGACAACATTACGCCGCAGTTTGGCTTCACACCGCAGGACTTCCTCGACGATGCGGGCTTCTGGGCATCGCGAATCCATCCAGATGACGCGCCGCGGGTCTTCGCGGAGCTCGGCCAGTTGTTCGAGCACGGCCGGCATGTCCACGAGTACCGGTGGCAGGCGGCGGATGGCTCTTGGCGCTGGGTCCACGACCAAGTTGTGCTCAAACGGGACCGTGAAGGCAATCCGATCGAGATGATCGGAAACTGGATGGATATCACCAGCCGCAAACACGCTGAAGCGGAGCTGCAGCGGGCAAAGGAAGCAGCCGACGCATCCAACCGCGCCAAGAGCGCCTTCCTGGCCAACATGAGCCACGAGCTGCGGACGCCGCTCAACGCGATCATCGGATTTTCGGAGCTGCTCGACGCCCAACATTTCGGGCCCCTCAACGAGCGGCAGAGCGGCTACGTGAAGGACGTGCTCGAGAGCGGCAAGCATCTCCTCACGCTGATCAACGACATCCTCGATCTGTCCAGAATCGAGGCGGGCCGCCTCACGCTCCGTCGTGAGATGATCGACGTGGCGGAGGTGGCCGACTCGGTCCTTGCGGCGGTCCGTCCGCTGGCTGACGAGCGCGGTGTCGCGTTGGACGGCGACGTGGCTGCCGATGATCTGCCGCAAGCCTGGATCGACCCCACACGACTGAAGCAGGTTGCCTACAACCTGTTGTCCAATGCGATCAAATTCACGCCGGCCGGCGGCAGCGTCCAGTTGAGCGTCTCGGAGGCGGAGGGCGCCATCATCCTCAGCGTTCGAGACACCGGGGTTGGCATCGCCGAAGAGGAGCTGCCTCGGCTGTTTCTTCCATTCGAGCGGATCAACGAGAGGGCGGAAGTCGGAGGAACAGGTCTGGGCCTCGCCGTGACCCAGCGCCTCGTCGAGATGCACGGCGGGTCCGTAGCGGTGCAGAGCGAACTCGGAAGCGGTTCGACGTTTAGCGTCAGCCTGCCTCTGCGAACGCCCACGTCTGCGGAGCCCGCCGTCGACAAGTTGTCAGGCCCCATGGTGCTGGTGGTCGAGGACGATGACAATGCAGCCGACCTGATCGCTGGAGAGCTGCGATCGCTCGGCTTGGGTGTGAGGCGTACGGGCGACGGAATCGAGGCTCTGGCCATCGCGGGCAAGCTCCAGCCGGTGGCCATCACCCTCGACATCCTGATGCCCAGCAGGGACGGCTGGGAGACGCTGGCGCGGCTCAAGTCAAACCCCGAGACGGCAGGCATTCCAGTCATCGTGATCTCGGTGGTCGATGAGCCCCAGCGTGTGCGGGTTCTGGGAGCCGACGAGTATTTGGTCAAGCCCGTGTCTCACGAGCGTCTTCAAGAAGCGCTCGAGCGAATCGGGATTGTCATCGAGCCACTCGACGGCATCCGCGTGTGTGTGCTCGATTCCGAAAGCAGCGACCTCATCGAAGTCGAGGGAGCGCTCCGCCGTGCGGGCTGCACCGTCCGTCGAGAGTCTGCAGTGTCAGCGGAGGTGCTCGGTGAGTTCTCCCCTGACGTGGGCATTGTCGATCTGACCCACCAGCCCGCGCGGGCGGTCGCGTGCCTCGACTGGCTGAACGGGATGGACCGCCGCCCACAGGTGATCGCGCTCGTGGACGAAAACGGCCCGCCCCTCGATCGGTGGGACATCGACATCCACGAGATCCTCGCATCTCGTGCCGTGAATCAGTCGCAGGAATTGATCCGCGCTGTCCGGCGTGCGGTGGGTAGGAGCAAGCGTAACGTCGAGGAGTCAGCTTGATGCAGCGACCGCGAATACTGGTCGTCGAGGATGACGCCCGCAGCCAGCGACTGTTCCGCGACATCCTGGAGCTCGCTGGCTACGACGTGTGCCAGGCACGGTCGGTGGAGGAGGGCCGCTGTCGGCTTCGCGACGCCGTTCCGGCTCTCGTCGTCATGGACATCCAGCTTCCGGGCGGCGGCGGTGAGCTGCTCCTATCCGAGATGAGGGAGGACCCGCTGCTACCCAGGATCCCCGTCATCGCGGTGACGGCATTCGCGATGGCGGGGGACCGACAGCGGTTGATACAGGCGGGGTTTGATGGCTACATCAGCAAGCCGATCGACACGCGCAGCTTTGCAGAGACGATTGCAGCCATTCTGGAAGAACATGCCAATGGCCAATGAGCGGTGAATCAGCCACTTCGAACGCAACGATCCTCGTTGTCGACGACAACGCTAGCAACCGTAAGCTCATCGAGGGCCATCTCGAGGCCGCCGGGTACTCGGCGATGACGGCCGACGGCGGCGCCCAGGCGATCGAGCTGTTCGCCGCGGCTCCGGCTGATCTGATCCTGCTCGACATCCTCATGCCCGGGATGGATGGGTTCGAGACTTGCCGGCGCATCCGCCAGTTGCGACGCGGCGACACCACACCGATCGTCTTTCTCACGGCGCTCGATGAGGCTGAGGCTCAGGCCAAAGCGCAGGAAGCTGGCGCCGACGATTTCTTGACGAAGCCGGTTCGTGGCCTCGAACTCCTACTTCGCGTGCGCTCGCTTCTTCGTATCCGTCAGCTCCAGGATGAGATCGAGCGAAAGAACGCGGCCCTACGTGTGAGCGCTGAAGCTCGTGCAGACCGTAGCGAGCAGCGCTACCGGACCTTGTTCGCGGCGAGCAATGACGCGATCCTCGTTCACGAACCGTCCGGCAGAATCCTCGAAACGAATGTGCGGGCGGCAGAGTTCTTAGGCCGCGACTGCGATGAGCTGCGCGGCATGTTCTTGGCCGACCTGCACACGCCGGAGGCGTTCGCGAACGCTCGTGCGGCATCCGCTGCCTTGGAGTCTACGGGCAGAGAGGTTTTCGAGATCGAGTTTCGACGCAAGGACGACACCACGTTCCCGGCTGAGGTGTCGGCGACTCGGTTCGACCTCGACGGTGTTTCCGCGGTGCAGGGGATCGTTCGAGACATCACCGAGCGCAAGCAGGCCGAACGCCGGCTCGCTGAAACGAGGGCGAGGGAGCAGGCCGCAACGGATCTGCTTCGGCTCGTCAGCAGAGCGCAGGAGTCCTTCATCTCGGGCCGCAATCCTCGGTTGGTCTTCGACGACATGCTCGCCCCGCTCCTAGAGCTCACGTCGAGCGAGTACGGTTTCATCGGCGAGGTTCTGCACGATGACGATGACAGCCCGTATGTGAAGATCCACGCTCTCACCAACATCGCTTGGAATGAGGAGACAAGGCGCCTGTACGACCAGAACGCTGCGGAGGGACTCGAGTTCCGCAACCTGAAGTCGCTCTTCGGTGCTGTGATGACGTCGGGCGACGCGGTCATCTCGAACGATCGGGAAAGCGACCCGCGAAGCGGCGGCATTCCTCCTGGGCATCCACCACTCGAGAGGTTCTTGGGCCTGCCGTTCTTCAAAGGCGACGTGGTGGTCGGTATGGCTGGACTCGCCAACCGTCCCGGCGGCTACGACCGGGACGTCGTCGACTATCTTGAGCCGTTTAGCGCAACCTGCGCCGGCATCATCGAGGCCTACCGTTCCGATCAGCGTCGCGAGGAGTCTGAACGCTCGCTTCGTGAGACCGGAGAGCAGCTTCGCCAGGCTCAGAAGTTGGAGGCGCTTGGTGCGCTGGCAGGCGGCGTCGCCCACGACTTCAACAACCTGCTCACGTCGATCCTGTCATTCAGCCGATTCGTCTTGGACGACCTTCCTGCCGGCCATCCAGGTCGAGAGGACTTGAGCGAGGTGCTCCGTGCCGGCGATAGCGCGGTCCAGCTCACGAGCCAGCTGCTCTCCTTTGCGCGCCGCCGTCCCGTGGAGCCACGAATCGTGGACGTGAGGGAAACGGTTGGGACTGCACAGAAGATGCTTCGCCGCACGGTGGGAGAGAACATCGAGTTCGTGGTCCTTCTCAGCGACGAAAAGCTCCCAGTCATGATCGATCCCGGTGCACTCGATCAGATCATCTTCAACCTCTGCGTCAATGCGCGTGACGCCATGCCGGGCGGCGGGACGCTTACGCTCGAGGTCGCGGCGCGCACCGTCGACTCTTCTGGCAGCCTACCGCCAGGGGACTACGTTGCGTTTACCGTCCGTGACACCGGGACTGGGATCCCCGCCGACGTCGCCGAGCACATCTTCGAGCCCTTCTTCACCACCAAGGGGGAGAAAGGAACCGGGTTGGGGTTGGCAACGTGTCACGGGATCGTCAAGCAGGCACTCGGTGACATCACGCTGCGCACCGAAGTTGGCGAAGGGACGGCGTTCACAGTCCTCCTGCCCCGTGCGGAGGGATCACCAGACTCGAAATCGAAGGCTCCGGCATCGGGGCCAATCCTGCGCGGCGTTGGGCTCGCGCTCCTAGTGGAGGACCAGCCACCGATACTGAAGGCGATGTCCCGTGCCTTCGTGGGCGCTGGGTTCCGCGTGCTCGAAGCGAGAACGGCCGAAGAAGCTCTGGCCAGTCTCAAGGAGCTCGACGCGCCACTCAACCTGCTCGTGTCAGACGTCGTGTTGCCCGGCCAGAGCGGCGTCTGGCTGATGGAGCAAGCTCGCGAAACTCGCCCCGGCCTGCCTGTCCTGCTTACCTCCGGGTATATGGGTGACGAAGGGCCGAGGCCCGGGACCAATGAGGCAACCGCCTTTCTGCCAAAGCCCTTCACGCCACGGCAACTGCTGGCCAAAGCGCTGGGATTGGTCACCGCGACATCGTCGGAAGCAGATGGAGTCGACTAACCTTTGGTTGTGGCTCGACCGTCTGGGCTCACGCTGCTCCACCCGCACTAGCCGTCCGACGCCGAGAGCAATTTCGCCAGGGCTTCGCGGGCGATGTGTGCGGCGAATAGATCGCCGGCTTCGGCCGCGGTATGGACGGTGGTGCTGAGCACCTCGATGAGCTTCGCGCGGGGGCTCGAGGAATCGTTCACGGAATCGATCACACCACGAGGGTCCGCGGAGTTGGCCTCGGGGACGCCAACGGTCGACCCTTGCGGAACCCCATCCAACCCTTGGGGATCCTTGGTTTCGCCCGGGTTCGATTCCCGGCGGCTCCACCACTCGTCGCTGCGCTCCTCGCGGCTTCGCCGACGGGACTCGGTCAGTCCCTCGCGCCTTTGGCGCTCGCTCCGCTGGTCGATTCTGTCGCGCAGCAAATCAGTGGATCCTTCAGCTCGGGCGCCCAACAAACGCGCATAAGTCCCATTGTGGTAACTTCAAGATCCGCCAAGAAGGCCGTTTGTACCGGCTATACTCTGATGAACAACACCCAGGACGGGGACGAGCTGGAGACGGTGATCGACTTTCCCCACGACGAACGACACGATCAGCTCTTCCACGACCCGCACAGCGCCCTCTGCAGCGAAGACGTGGACTGGGGTGCTGGCTCGGCGTGGCCCGCCGACGCCGTGACCTGTCTTGTCTCCAATCGCCGGAGAGGCGACCAGCCCTGCCACACGGTGGACCTTGTGCTGCTGGACCGCACAGGCCAGCGCATCCATTGGGTGGCAAGCTGGCCGGAGATCGGCAGCGAAGAGTGCGTGGTGGTGAGCGAATACGGGAACACATCCCTGATCGGGGACCCGAATCCGAGCGGCGATGGGCAAACGCGATTGGTCTTGTACTCCCCGCAGACCGCTCAGATCGATGTCCTTCAGCTCCATGTCGATCCGGACGGAACCGCGGTGTTTTCGTCGGAATACAGGCTTCGAGAAGCCCCCAAAGACTCCAACATTCACTTGGAGGGCTACTTCATCACGGCCATGCCAGGCTTCGGCGCACCCCACCATGTCGAGCGACTGACCCCTACTGGGCGGTGAACTCCACCGAGGCCGCGACCTCGGGACTCCACGGTGCCCCTTCCGCATCCAGAAGCCCTGCGTCCAGCCTGTGGGCCCCTGCGGCCACATCGCTCAGCGTAGCGGTCGTGCCGCTGAGGACCTGGATCTGAACGCCATCCAGAGAGAGCGCCACCGAGCCCTCCGGCGTGCTTCCGTCCTCATGCGCCCGCGCCTGTTCGAGCGATGCGTCCACGAGCCAGAGCAGCGGCGGGACAGCCCGAGCGGTCTGCTCGACCAGCACCACGTGCTCCGCGATGAGCGACACCTGAACCGTGCCGGCTTCCACGACAGCGCCTTCGTCCGGAGCCAGGAAGCGCAAGGTGGGAAGCTCCACCGCAGAGTCCGAGTCGCCAGCACCGTTTGTGCAAGCCAAGGAGACAAGGAGGGACAGAGGAAACATCGGCGACTCCGTTCGAGGTGCAGCCTCGACTCCACAGGTCTATCTTGTCAGCCTGAGGAGGTGAGGTGCTGCGGTCCACCACTATTTTAGGCTCGACGCTGGCCGTGTTCGCGGCCTGTGCTAGCGGGTCCCAGGACACCGCGGAGACGCCTCCGGCTCCCACCCTGGAGCTGGTCTCTCCTGTGACCGGCGACCGGGTCTGTGGGGAGCCTCCCCCCACGAGCTGCTCCAGCGCCTGGCGGCACTCGTGCCTCCACCGAGGACC
>CALBET010000635.1 GCA_937888665.1 uncultured Acidobacteriota bacterium | reverse complement strand
TCTGGTTGCATGATGCACCGCTCCTGAGACCTGGTCGGACACCGCATCCGAGCCCGCTCGTCCGTTCAACGGTGGCCCCAAAGGACCAGGGTACCGTCGTCCGTAACCCATACGTCGTCTCTTTTATATCGTCTCCTTCCGGTCAGATTCGCGCCCGCCGCAGGCGTAGAGCATTCCCGACCACCGACACCGAGCTGAAGCTCATGGCGGCCGCCGCCACCATCGGGTTGAGCAGCAGCCCGAAGACGGGATACAGCACCCCGGCCGCCAGCGGCACACCGAGCCCGTTGTAGAAGAAGGCGAAAAACAGGTTCTGCCTGATGTTGCGCATCGTCAGGCGGCTCAGCCGGCGGGCCCGCACGATGCCGCGCAGATCGCCTTTGACGAGCGTGACCCCGGCGCTCTCCATCGCGACATCGGTGCCGGTACCCATGGCGATGCCGACGTGGGCCCGCGCAAGCGCCGGCGCGTCGTTGATGCCGTCGCCGGCCATAGCGACCATCCGGCCCTCTTCCTGGAGTCGGGCCACGACGTCGGCTTTCTGGTCCGGCAGTACCTCGGCGATCACGTCATCGAGTCCGAGTGTCGAGGCGACGGCCTGGGCGGTGGTTCGGCTGTCCCCCGTCAGCATCACGACGCGCAGGCCCTCCTCGTGCAGCTGCCGAATCGCCTCCGGGGTCGTCTCCTTGATCGGGTCGGCCACGCCGAGCAACCCGGCCAGGCGGCCGTCCACCCCGACGAACATCACGGTCTGTCCCTCGGCACGCAGCGTCTCGGCCCGACCGGCGAGACCCGCGGAGTCGATACCCAGGTCGTCCATCAACTGCCGGTTGCCCAGCGCGACAGCCGCGCCGTCGATGCGACCAGTGACGCCCTTGCCGGTGATGGACTCGAACGACGCGGCGTCGGTCGCGGCGTCGGTCGCCTCAACGCCGCGCGCTTCTGCGCCGGCCACAATCGCCGCCGCCAGGGGGTGCTCGCTGGCCCGCTCCAGGGTCGCCGCGATACGCAGGAGCGCCGGCTCGCTCCAGCCTTCCGCGGGGACCACGGCAACGAGGGCCGGCTTCCCCTCCGTCAAGGTGCCGGTCTTGTCGACCACGAGCGTGTCGATCTTGCGCATGATCTCGATCGCCTCGGCGTTCTTGAACAGCACGCCGGCCGTGGCGCCCTTACCGGTGGCGACCATGATCGACATCGGGGTCGCGAGGCCGAGGGCGCACGGGCAGGCGATGATCAGCACTGCCACCGCGTTGATGAGCGCGTAGGCCATACGAGGCTCCGGTCCGACACTCGCCCACACGCCGAACGCCAGGAGTGCAATTCCGATGACCACCGGCACGAAGTAGCCGGCCACGACGTCGGCCAGCTTTTGAATCGGCGCCCGGCTGCGCTGCGCCTCGGAGACCATGGTCACGATCCGGGCCAGCAGGGTCTCCGCGCCAACCCGCTCGGCGCGCATCACGAGCGCGCCGGTCCCATTGACCGTCGCGCCGATGACCCGATCGCCGGCAGCCTTCTGGACAGGCATCGGTTCGCCGCTTACCATCGATTCATCGATCGCGCTCGCCCCCTCGAGGACGACGCCGTCGACCGGCACCTTCTCGCCCGGCCGGACCCGCAGGCGGTCACCCGGCGTCACCGCGTCGAGGGCCACATCGACCTCGGTTCCGTCGTCGCCCAGTCGGCGGGCGGTCGTGGGCGCCAGTCCGAGCAGCGCCTTGATGGCGGCCCCGGTCTGGCTGCGCGCGCCGAGCTCGAGGACCTGCCCCAGCAGGACGAGCGTTACGATGACCGCCGCGGCCTCGAAGTAGACCGCCACGTCACCCGTCTCGCTACGGAACGACGGCGGAAACAGGCCGGGCAAAGTCGTGGCAACGACGCTGTAGACGTAGGCAACCCCCACACCGAGTCCGATCAAGGTCCACATGTTCAGGCGACGGGTGACGACAGAACGCCATCCGCGGACAAAGAACGGCCACGCTCCCCACAGAACGACCGGTGTGGCAAGGGCGAGCTCCATCCACCCCAACACCCGCGGCGACGCCAGCCTATCGAGCGGACGCCCGGGCAGCAGGTCGCCCATGGCGATCGTCACCAGGGGCACCGTGAGCAACGCCGCGACGATCAAACGCCGCCGCATGTCGAGGAGTTCCGCCGAGTCCCCCTCGCCCGCCGCGCCCGCTCGCGATTCGAGCGCCATGCCGCAGATGGGGCACGCACCGGGCGCATCACGCACGACCTCGGGGTGCATCGGGCAGACCCATTCGGGCGTAGCGCTGGTAGTCTGGATCGGCTCGAGGGCCATGCCGCACTGCGGACACGACCCTGGCTCCGCCCTGCGGACATCCGGGTGCATGGGACAGGTGTAGGTCATCGGCAGCTCCGGGAACACAGCAGGCGTCTCATGATTCACGGTGACCCCCTCGGCCAGGGGTGGGGTGCCGGGTGGCCGGAGTGCGCCCGGACCGCACGGCACCGAGACGCGGTATGAACATCGGCGTTCGTTGCATGTATTTGCGGTACTCTTCGGGATGCTTCAGCAGCACGTTCCGTTCTTCGCGTCGCGCCAGACCCGCATACATCCAGATGACGAACGGCCAGAGGAACACGGTGACCAAGGTGGGCCACTGAATCAGGAATCCCAGCGTGATCACGAAGATACCCGTGTATTGCGGGTGCCGGACGCGGGCATAGATCCCGTCGGTGACGAGCCCCTCGCCGGCCGCGTAGACACGGTCCCAGCCGCTACTGATCATCCAGATACCGGCGACGATTAGTAGGTTGCTGGCCAGCATGACGATGACCCAGCCATTGCCGAGACCGAGATGAGTGATCAGGTCGCCCAGCAGGTGCCCGCTGACGTGATCGAACCCGATCGGAATGCCGAACCAGGAGCTCAGGAGGTAGATCGTCAGAGGAAAACCGTACATCTCCGTGAACAGCGCGATGATGAAGGCGACCAAGGCGCCACCCGATCGGCGCTGCATCGCCGTTCGCATCGGGAGAAACCGGAAGATGAAGAACAGGCTTACCACGATCATCGTGACCGCGATGCTCCAGTGTCCGTAGGCGTACTCCTCAGCCATGAATCACACCTTCCGGGGGGCACCGACGTTGTAGAGCACCGCCACGGTCGCCCCGACCAGCCAGCCCAGAATGAGCGTCTCGAGGACGCCGATCGCCATCTCCGACCAGGGCATGTCCCAACGTATGACAGGGGTCACATCGACGCCGTGCAGCAGGCTGTTGAAGAAGCGAATGGTGGCGTCCCGTGGGACGGTCAGCATCACGAACGCGCAGCCGAGATACAGCAGCGCCGAGGTGGCGCCGAAGGCGAAACCCAACCGTCCAGGACTAAGCGGGTTCATGCGGACCTCCCTTTCTTGTGGTCTGATGGCCATGTTCGTGACCGCCGCCGTGTCCCTTCATCATGAAGAGGTGACACCCGAACATCAGGACGATGAACACGAGTGTGGTCGCGTCGCTGCTCACACCGAAGGCCGGCAACGTGAAGATCACCAGTAGCGGAACTAAGCATCCCAGCAGCATCTTGAGCGAGTGGCTCATGGTCGTCCTCCCCTTCCACCCTCGTGGCCTGGCCTCCGTGTGACCGATCCGCGTCGGGCGGTTGGCCGACGCCTTACTCACACGCGATACTTCTTCTCCTTCGTGACACCGAGTGCGTCGTTGATGTGGTCGACCATTCGTCGCAGCTCGCGGACGTCCTGCTTCACGGTCTGGAGGCTGGCGGCCGAGCAGACGCGGGTAAAATGGGCGGCACCCGAGTTGACACGGCCAAACAACGTTCTCACGGCCATGAGTTGGGACTCGACCTCCTGGAGCGCCGCCGGCTCGTCTTTGATGTCGACCAACCGAAACCGCTCGAGCGACGGAAGAGAGCGCAGGGTGTCGACGGTCATCGCGTCGACGGTGTGTCGGAGCCCGTCCAAGAGCTCCAGGCAGATGCGCCTTGCCGTGCCCGCACCGGCATTCGTCAGGTGTCCGATCGAGAGCGACGGCAAGCCGCTCGACGTCATCGACGATGTCGAGCCAGCCGCCGAGCAGCGGGTGGCGTCTACGCGCGCCCGGTCGGGTTGTCCGTGTGTGCATGATTCCTCCTCTTACCCCTCGGCGCTCGCCGGGGTCGGCACGGGATGTGACCGCCAGCTGAGCCGCAACAGCACGGGGCCGGCGACCGACGTGGCGACGAGCACGAGCACGATCGATGAGAACTGTTCCGCCGCGAGGAGACCGGCGCCCAGACCGATCTGGGCGAAGATCAACCCGACCTCGCCGCGGGGCATCATGCCGCTGCCGATCGCCCATCGGTTGATCGGACCGCGGAGCACCGCGCCCGAGGCCAGCTTGCCGGCGGAGGCGACCAGCAGCAGGACGCCGGCAAAGCCCAGCGCCTGACGGCCCGTGGGCGTGAACGGGTTGAGACCGGCCGGCTCCACGGATGCTCCCACCAGCAGAAAGAACAGCGGTGTGAGAATGTCGAGAAGCGGCCGCAGGTCTCGGTCCAGCGCTTCACGGGCCGGGTGTCTGGAAAACGCCAGACCGGCGGCGTAGGCGCCGATAATCGCGTCGAGCCCGACCACGCGTGCCGCGTGCGCGAGCAACATGAAGTAGCTGAACGCCATCACCAGCAGCAGCGACGAGCTGCTGTCCCAGCGCGACACCCAGACCACGGCGCCTACGACATATCGGCCGAGAAAGACGCCGGCGGCGATGAAGACGACCGCCTGTGCCAGCGCCTGCGTGATCTCGCCGCTCACGGAGAGCGTGGGGCTCATGACGGCGACGAGCCCGGACAGCAGCAGCAATCCGAGCACGTCGTCCACGACCGCCGCGCCGACGATGATCAATCCCTCCCGGCTCTCCTGCGCCCGCAGCTCGGCCAGGACCGCCGCGGTCACACCGATGCTGGTGGCGGTGAGCGTCGCCCCCAGGAACAGCGCCGCCTGGTGGCTCCAGCCCCACGCGAGCCCGACGGCCCACCCCAGCGCGAGTGGCAGCAGCATACCAACCGCGGCGACCAGCATCGCGCTTCGCCAGACCGAGGCCAGCGCCTCGATACGGGTCTCGAGGCCGACCCGAAACAACAGGACGCACAGCCCGATCTGCGAGAGGCGTTGCACCAGCTCGTGCCCTTCGGGGTCGGCGGCCTCCGACGGAATGAGTCCCAGGCCCCCCGCCCCTAGAAGCACGCCCGCCAGGATCGGCCCTGTCACTCCGGGCAGTCTGACCCGGCGCGCCAGCTCTTCGAGCAGCTTCGCCGGCAGCAGGAGCATCGGGAGCAGCAGGTGTACGTTCATATCCGTTTCGTCGTCGCTATCCGTCGAACCGCACAGTGCCGGTTGCCTTCCTCATCCTCGTCATCGCGACCCGTCGCGTGGCCCGATCCGGGCAAGATCCGGCGTGTACAGCCGCCGCCACAACAGGTCGAGAAACCCCGGCGGCAGGTCGGCCTTGAGGTCGAACGAGAAGTCGCGGATGTTGTCTCCGCCCCCTTCATAGACCTCGACGGTCAGCCGGTGCCGATCCGGCTGGAACACCGCGTAGAGCTCGACGTCGCGCCATTGGCGGGCATGCTCACCGCGTGTCGTCTCGTAGACCACGAGGTGGTCGTAGACGGCGAGGGTGCCCTCGCTGCCCCGCACGCGCTGGCGAAGCTTCACCGGCACCCGGAAGCGTGGCTCCTCCGCGGGTGTCGGGAAAAGGGCCAACACGAGGGGCTGGTCGACCCGCTCGGCGAGAAAGGTGGCGAGCTCGGCCGGGACGGTGCCCTCCGTAAGCTCGAACTCGAACGCACGATCGGCGCCGAGTCTCGTCCAGCCCTGGTCTTCATAGGTCTTGATCGTGACCGTGGTGGGCGAGAGCAGCTGCACCTGCTTGATATCGCGGTATGTCCAGACGCGGGCGTCGTCCTCCTCGTCCGTGGAGTAGGCGACAGTCTCGACGTCGAAGGCGAGGGTGCCGGAGCTCGAGCCGAAGAGCTGGTCCTTTTCGACCGCGAACTCGAATGGCTGAGCGAGGGCACTGCCGGCGGTGCCCGCGCTGGCGCCGAGGACGAGCCATACGACCACCACAGTGGTGGCTGACGGGAATGAGTGGATCATGCGGGGTTCTCCTCTGGAACGGCGCTCGCTGTGGGCGGGTGCGCAGTCCCCGGATCGTTCCCGAGTCCCCAGCCCCGCCAGATGTAGTAGATAGCCGGATAGACGAACAGGACCACCACCACGGCGGTGAACACGCCGCCCACCATCGGCGCCGCAATCCGCTTCATCACGTCGGCGCCGACGCCGGTGCTCCACATGATGGGGAGCAGGCCAATGGCCGTCGACCCGCTGAGCATGACGACCGGCCGCACCCGTTTCGCGGCGCCGCTGACGATGGCGGAGGCCAGGTCCTTCGCGGTTCGAAGATTCCCGGTCCGCACCGCGTCTTCGAACGCGAGGTCCAGATACAGCAGCATCACGACCCCGGTCTCCGCGCTGAGCCCGGCGAGGGCAATGACCCCTACCCAGACCGCGATGCTCATGTTGTAGTCGAGCACATACAGCAACCAGAAGGTGCCGATGAGCGACAGCGGCACCGACAGCAGTACGATGAACGTCTTGATGGCCGAACGGGTGCTCGCATAGAGGATGAGCGTGATGATGAACAGCGTGATCGGCACCACGATCAGCATCCGCTGTTGCGCTCGCACCATGTATTCGTACTGTCCGCTCCAGGCGACGCTGTACCCCGTCGGGATGTCGACGTTGTCGGCCACCGCCTGCTGCGCCATCGTCACGTAGGTGCCGACGTCGATGTCCCGGATGTCCACGTAGACCCAGGCGTTCGGACGGGCCTGCTCGGTCTTGATGCCCGGCGGTCCCTTGAGAATCTCCATCACGGCCAGCTGACCGAGCGGGATGTGCTGGCCGGTCGGTGTCGGCACCAGGATGTCGCGCAGGGCGGGCAGATTGTCGCGTAGCTCGCGGCTGTAGCGGAGGTTGACCGGATAGCGTTCCAACCCCTCGACGGTGGTCGTGATGTTCATGCCGCCGATGGCGGTCTGGATGACGTCCTGCACGTCGCCAACCGTGAGGCCGTAGCGGGCAATGGCATCCCGTTTGATGTCGAATGTCAGATAGTTCCCGCCCAGCACCCGTTCCGAATAGACCGACAGCGTGCCGGGCACCGTGCGGATGACACCCTCGATCTCGCGACCGATGTCCTGCAGGACCGTCAGGTCGGGCCCGGCGACCTTGATGCCGACCGGTGTCTTGATGCCGGTCGACAGCATGTCGATGCGGGTTTTGATCGGCATCGTCCAGGCGTTGGTGACGCCGGGAAACTGGATCGCCTCGTTCATCTCGGCGATCAGATCATCGGGGGTCAGTCCGGGTCGCCATTCTTCCTTCGGTTTCAGCGTGATGGTGGTCTCGAACATGCTGAGGGGGGCCGGGTCGGTCGCCGTCTCGGCGCGGCCGAGCTTGCCGAAGACGTGATGCACCTCGGGAAACGACGCGAGGATCCGGTCGGTCTGTTGCAGCAGCTCCCGCGCCTTGGTGATGGAGATCCCGGGGAAGGTGGTCGGCATATAGAGCAGGTCGCCCTCCCACAGCGGCGGCATGAACTCGGAGCCGAGCCGTGTCAGCGGCACGGCCGTGGTGGCGAGCGCGGCGAGCGTGACGGTCACGACCACCCACTTCCAGCGGAGAAGCCCGCGGAGCACCGGGTTGTACAGATGGACCAGGGCGCGGGTGATCGGGTTCTGCTGCTCCGAGCGGATCCGGCCCCGCACCCAGTACCCCATCAGGACCGGCACCAGGGTGACCGACAGGATGGCCGCGAAGGCCATCGAGTAGGTCTTGGTGAACGCCAGCGGCTTGAACAGCCGCCCCTCCTGCGCCTCAAGCGTGAACACCGGCAGGAAGGAGACGGTGATCACGAGCAGGGCGAAGAAGAGCGTCGGCCCCACTTCTTTGGCGGAGTCGCGGATGACCTGCCAGTGGGGTTTCGTGCCCCCGTCCTGTTCCAGGTGCTTGTGGGCGTTCTCCAGCATGACGATGGCCGCGTCGACCATGGCGCCGATGGCGATGGCGATGCCGCCCAGCGACATGATGTTGGCGTTCAGGCCCTGGTACCGCATCACGATGAACGCCAGCAGGATGGCGACCGGGACCGTGAGGATGGCCACCAGCGCTGAGCGGACGTGCAGCAGGAAGACGATAACGATGAGCGCCACGACCACGCCCTCTTCGACGAGCTTCTCTTGAAGCGTCTCGATCGACTGCTCGATGAGCGTGGAGCGGTCATAGACGGTGACGATCTCGACGTCGTCGGGCAGACCCGCTTGCAGCTCCGCCAGCTTCGCCTTGACGCGCTGAATGACGTCGTAGGCGTTGGTACCGAAGCGCACGATGACGATGCCGCCGACCACCTCACCTTCACCGTTCAGATCCGCCAGTCCGCGTCGGATCTCCGGGCCGAACTGCACCGTACCCACATCCTTGAGCAGGATCGGGGTGCCGCTGGGATCGACCCCGAGCGCGACGTTACGTACGTCATCGAGGTTCTCGATGTAGCCCTCCCCCACCACCATGAACTCGGTCTCGGCCATCTCGAGCAGCCGGCCGCCGACATCGTTGTTGCTCCGTTGCACCGCCATCCGGATCTTCGAGATCGGGATGTCGTAGGCCCGGAGCTTGTTGGGGTCGACGGTGATCTGATACTGCCTGACGAACCCGCCGAGGCTGGCCACCTCCGAGACGCCCGGCACCGCCGTCAGCTCGTACTTCAGGAACCAGTCCTGAATCGATCGCAGCTCGGAGAGGTCGGTCGTCTGTGATCGCAGCGCATACATGAACGCCCAGCCGACACCAGTCGCGTCGGGGCCAAGCGCCGGTGTCACACCGCGCGGCAGGCGCCCGCCGATGTAGTTGAGGTATTCCAGGACGCGGCTCCGCGCCCAGTACAGGTCGGTGCCATCCTCGAAGATGATGTAGACGAACGAGAACCCGAAGAACGAATAGCCGCGGACCACGGTGGCGTTTGGCACAGCCAACATCTGGGTCGTGATCGGGTAGGTGACCTGGTCTTCGACCACCTGCGGCGCCTGGCCCGGGTACTCGGTGAAGATGATGACCTGCACGTCGGACAGGTCCGGCAAGGCATCGAGCGGCATGGTCCGCACCGCATAGACACCCCCGAGGGTCACGAGGATGGTCGCCAGGATGACGACAAACTTGTTGTCGATCGACCAGTCGATGACGCGTTCCAGCATGGCCGTCCCCTATCTCAATGCTGATGGCCTGGCGCCACGGCCGCGGGCGCCACATCTTCGGCCGAGGGCTGGTCCCTGTCCCCGCCTGCCGAGGACGAGACTTTTCGGATCGCCTCCGTCAGGCTGCTCTCCGAATCGATCAGGAACTGCGCGGAAAGGACAACCCGGTCGCCCTCCACGATGCCGTCGGTCACTTCCCAGAGCCCGCTGCCATTCACCCCGAGCGTGACCTCCTTGGCCTCGAAGGTGCCCATGCCCCGGTCGAGGATCACCACGTCTCGTGTGCCGCTCCGGATGACCGCCTCCTGGGGGACGGCGAGGACGTCCCGCGCCGACGGCACCTCGAGGGTCACGTTCGCGTACATGTCGGCGCGGAGCTGCCGGTCCGGATTCTGGAGCTCGATCGACACCTTCATGGTGCGCGTCCGCGCGTTGAAGAACGGATAGAGATAGCGGATGCGACCGGTATAGACCCGTCCGGGCGTGTAGGGCAGTTCCACCGTCGCTTCCTGCCCGATACGCAGCCACGGCACCTGATTCTCGAAGATCTCCACTTCCACCCAGATTGTCGACAGGTCCGCCAGTTTGTACAGATTCATGCCCGGCATGACGTGCATGCCCTCCAGGGCCTGGTCCATCTTCTCGACGACAATCCCCTCGACTGGGGAGGTCACGGCCAGCGTTCGGCGGGTTGCCCCGAGTTCCTCGATCTGGTGGATCTGCGCCTCGGTGATGTCCCAGTACCCCAGTCGCTCGCGGGATGACGCCACCAGTGCCCGGGCCCGCGCCGCGATGTCCGGATAGCTCGTACCGGCCATCCGTTCGGCGTAGTCCACGGCCTGGAGATACTCTTTCTGCGTCGTGACCAGTTGGGGACTGTAGATCTCGAACAACGTCTGTCCCTGCGTGACCGGTTCGCCCACGTAGTTCACGCCGACGTTTTCAATCCACCCCTCGTATTTCGTGTTGATCCAGGTCATGGCGTCGTCGGCGTAGGTCAGGGTGCCGAGGGTCCGGATGGTGAACGGGATGTCGACGCGCTGGACCGGTTCCGACTGCACGCCGATGTTCTGGACGAAGGTCGGGTCGATGCGGACGGTGCCGGCCGGCGGACTGTCCGCGTCGTCCGCGTACACCGGCACGTAGTCCATCCCCATCGCGTCCTTGACGGGCGTGGGTGAGGTGATGGTGGGGTCCATCGGCGCCCGCCAGAACAACACCTCCCGCTCGCCTGCGCCCGACGACGCCGACGGGGCGCCATCGCTCATGGATTCCGCGCTCATGGGTGCGGCCCCGCCGGCTCCGAAATCGGGCATCCAGGCCCACGCCAGCGGGTTGAGCAGCGTGACCGCCACCACCGCCGCCCCGATGAGGACTCCGCCGACTCCGAACAACAATGCCTTGCTCATGACCACACCCTCACCGCTCTGGAAAGACCGTGCCGATCGCGCGTTCCAGTTGCGCGAGCGCGACGAGATAGTCGGCGTAGTACCGCGCGTTGATTAGCCGCACGTCGAGCAGCACGCGCTCGCTGTCCAGCAGGTCGAGCACCCCGAGTTGGCCCGTTTCATACGCCGCCTCGGTCGCCAGCAGCGCCTCCTCGGCCTGAGGAATCAGCACCGTGTCGAACAGGTCGACCTGCGTTTCCAATGTCTGGAGACGGACGACCGCGTCCCTGACGGAGAATTCCATGGCGTTGCGGGCGTTCGAGTACCCATG
>CALBET010000634.1 GCA_937888665.1 uncultured Acidobacteriota bacterium | reverse complement strand
AGGTGCCATCTCCTCGATTCCGAAACAATCGATCCGGCACCGGTACGAACGCGTCCGGGCCGCAGTACGTGCGGACGTTGTGGAAACACTCGACGTTGTTGTCCACGCTGTAGTTCACGTAGTTGCCCACATACAGATCCAGCCAGCCGTCCCGGTCGTAGTCGAGGAAGGCCGAGCTCACGCTCCAGCGGGCGTCGTCGGCCGCTGAGGACACCGTGCGGTCGGTGAACGTGCCGTCACCGTTGTTGTGCCAGAGCTCGTTCGAACCAACGTTCGAGACATACAGGTCGACCCACCCGTCGTTGTCGACATCGCCGGCCGCCACCCCCATGCCGTATCCCCGGGCGTCGAGTCCGCTCTCGGCCGTCACATCGGTAAAACCGAGCGAGGCCGCCCCCGTGTCGGCGACGAGATCGTTACGATACAAACGGTCGGTCGCCGGCCCCTGGAGGCCCGGCTCGAATGAGGTATCGCCGGGAGCGATACCTGGACCAAGCAGGTGGCCCTGGACGAAATAGATGTCGAGGTCGCCGTCGTTGTCGTAGTCGAACAACGCCACACCTCCACCGAACATCTCGTTGAAGTAGAACTCGCCCGACATGCCGTTCACATGCTGGAAATCAAGACCGACCGACGTGGTGACGTCGATGAACGGATCGTTCATCCGGGCGGCGCCCGGAGGCTGCGTCTCCGTTGTGGGTAGGACTGCGGGCGCATCGCCGCTCGGGCCGCAGCCGGCCAGGGAAGCCCCAACCAGCACGAGCACAGGCCATGGCCGGCATGGGCGGGCTCGTCTCACGTCAGGCACATTCGCGGGCACGGCGGAGACAGGCAAACAGGCCAACCACTAGACCCCGGTCAGCGGCGCATGTGGGGGCGCCGGTCGCATCGTTGAAGGCGTCGGGTCGCACCCGACCCCCGAGAAAACCCGTGGCCGGTATGGTATCAGGATCTCGCCGCGGCGCCACGCCGTCGGCTCGTGGGCAGCGGCCGGAACGCCTCACCCTGACCGGGCAGGGCACTAGAGGGCGCGATGAGCCATGAGAGAGGGGCCATGAGGGTGGGTGTCGCGGACGGCGCGACCGGCTCATTCAGGGGTCGGGCTCACACCCCGGCCACCGCGTGCTGGGGTCCTCCGCTCGGTGCGCCCCCGAGGTTGCCGGAGAGGTCGTGGTGGGTCACCGGGTTCCGCACCGCCTTTAGTTCGACAAGCTGGGTCCGGGCCCGTTCCAGCGCCAGCCCGACGCGGCGGCGCTCCTCGTCGCGCTGCGCCACCAGCGTCCGCTCTCGCTCCTCCGACGCCTGAATCCGCGCCTCGAGTTGCGCGCATTCGTGTTGGTGGGCTTCAGACAGGTGTGCGCAGGCCTGGGTGTGGGCCTCAGACAGTTGCGCGCAGTCGTGTTTGTGGTCCTCCGACAGCTGCCAAAGCTGCTGCTCGAGCACCCTGTACTCGGTCAGGTCCCGGGTGACCATCAGCGCCACCACACCATGACCCGATCCCCGTTCGAGCGGCACCGCGTCGGTGACCACGTCGCGCGGCAGCCC
Organism: uncultured Acidobacteriota bacterium; assembly: GCA_937888665.1. Taxonomy (GTDB): domain Bacteria; phylum Acidobacteriota; class Vicinamibacteria; order Vicinamibacterales; family UBA8438; genus UBA8438. The sequence continues at coordinate 9,453 of CALBET010000634.1, read as the reverse complement.
CCCGGGCATCACCATCAGATATTCGAGCGACCCGGTCTGCCCCTGCGTCACCTGGCGAATAAACGTGTCCACGCGCTCACGATCCGTCACGGTCACGAGATCTTTATAACACCGGCCCACCGGGTGGGTGCCCAGGAGGGCCACCTGCGCCGCGTTCATGGCGAGCACCCGTCCGTCGGCCGCCACTTCGGTGAGGCAGGCGGGTTGCTGCTCCACGATCGCCCGAAGGCGTGCCTCCGCCCCCAATCCGCCTGGCTGGCGGTCCGGCTCGCGGTAGCGCATGGCGTCGAGCGCCTCAAGCGCGTCTGACCCGGCGTCCGACGTGACCCCGGTCTCCGCCGTTTGCGCCGACTGTCGGTTCAGCCCGAAAATCGTCACGAAACACTCCTTTCAAACAGCCAGCCGGGGCTCAGCCCTCCGGCAGCCGAGTCACTACTTAGCAAGCTCCGCACCACCCCCCTGACGCGGACCAGGACCGACCCAGATCATCGCGAAACGCGGCCACGGGCGGCAGCGCTACGCCAGAACGCCAGCCGCGTGTCCGGCGGCCTGTCTCGGCCACCGCACGCACGAAATTGAACGCGCTCGCACAGAATCGACATCGTCCGTCAGTCCGGCCGGGCCGCCGCCGGTGTCGAGCCAGCGAGGTTCGGCCACGACGCGTGAGGCAGAGCACCCGTCCCCAGACGCGGTCCTTCGGTCCATGCCCCATTCGCCGCCTCGTCCCACCTGTGCGTCCTGGCGCCGCGCTCCCGCGGCGACGTCCTGAGCCCCGCACACGGGGCGACGGCCAACTTGGCACGGCCATTGAAGAAGGGAAGGGACAGGAAACGACAATGACGCTATCTACAGCCAACTCAGAGGGCACCCCTGACACAGAGACTGAGGTTGAGGCCGCTCCGGCTCAGAGCCGGCCGGTCCCGACGCACGACCGACGTCGCGCCCCTCGGCTCGGGCGGGACGCGGTGCCGGGCATCGGTTCCGTCACCCTGTATCCGAGGGACCCCGCCAAGCTGTTGAACATCTCCGCGACGGGCCTGCTGGTCAGCTGCTCGCGGCGCCTGCTGCCTGACTCGTCCGCCAAATTCGTCTTGCGGAGCAGCGACCAGGACCTCATCGTGACCGGGCGGGTGGTGCGCAGTCAGGTCGTGGCAATCAGCGGGGAGCGGGGCGTCGCCTACGAGACCGCCATTCACACCGATGCCGAGGTGGATCTTCAGCGATACGGCGCGGCCGAGCTCCCGGAGCTCGAGTCAAACCGGCGGGTGCATGAGCGCATTGTCGGGCCGTTCGACGGGACCTGCGTCACGCCCAACGGCGAAACGCCCATTCGGGTCTCAGATATCAGCGACGGCGGATGTTTCGTGGCACAAGCCAACAGTGTCGCGCCGGGAGATCGGCTCGATATGCAAATCGAACTGCCGAACGGCGACCCGTTCGTCGCGGCCGCGGAGGTGCTGAGCGCCGATCCGCGTCAGGGGTTCGCGGTCCACTTTCTCAACCAGGACGCGGTGCCAGAGGCGTCGCGCGCGGGGGCCCTCGAGCCTACAGGGCACACGGGCCACGAGGGGTCGCGGCCCTGGCTCCTCGCCAATGACTGGTAGCCGCCGCGCCGTCCCAGAACAGAACGGGCCGACACGCGCCGGTGTCGCGCGTGTCGGCCCTCTCTCGTTGCGTCACTGAGCGGGCGGGACTACCGATTACGGACGCAGCTCGCGGCCCTGCCGCTCGAGTTCCCTCGCGCCCCCGAGGATACCGGCCAGGTCGATATTGCCTTCATGACAGGCATACTCGAAGAGCGGCCCATCGGTGCGCCGTAACGGCATCATCACCGAGTAGGGCGCCGTGTACACGGAGGGGTCTGTGACGGTGTACTCGTAGGCGACCGTGTCGGGGTCGAGACGGGTGAAACGTTCGACGAGATGCATGTTCGTCGAGGTGAGCCCGCTACTCCCGCCGCCGAATTTGTCGGTCTCGACGACCAGCGTCTCGCCCTCCCAGCGGCCGCGGGACACGCCACTGTATTGCGGAAACGGCAGATCCGGCCCATCGCCAATCGGGATGACTCGCGCGTTGTGCACCATCTCGTTGAGAATGGTCACGTAGCCCGGCGACTGAAAGATCATCACGTTGTTGTTGTAGGCGCTTGACTGCATCGGTGGACCCGCGTTGAAGCCCATGAGGCATCGGTCCCCAGAACTCCGCTCCTCGTACGAATCGTAGCGGTGGATCTCCGTATGGGCCCGACGTTCCGCCGCCGCCGCCGCCGCGCTCTCGGTCTGCGGCGGCCTACGGCCATTCGGGGGGTCGACCACCAGTGACGTCCGCTTGTCGGCGGTCAACTCGATCCCCCGTTCGTACCAGAACTCGTTGTAGGACAGCACGCCTCCGTTGGCTCTCGGCGCGTAGCCGCCGGAGCCCTTCTCTGGATCGAACAGGTCGCGATTCTGACGGGTTCGCTCCGCCGCCTCGAACTCCGCGGCTGTTTCGGCATCGAGCGTCTCCAGCTCCGCGAACTGGCTGGGCCGTTCAAACGGGGTGATCGTGCGGAACGTGAAGGTTCCCGACACATCAGGCTGACCATCCGCCGTCCGCATCGGTTGGGCCGTGGCCGACACCGTCCCGAGCGTCAGCGCGAGGGCCGCCGCCAGGGACGCCCCACGAATCTTGTTTCTCATCTCACATCTCCAATGGGTGCCAGTCGGCCGCTCATCGCCTGTTTCGGCTGGTGGCTTGTTGAGGTCAATCTATGGTGTCCGGCTCGGCTCACGAGCGCGGCGCGCGCCTGTGCATCGCCAGATGACGCGCACCGCCCAGGACTTGTAGCCGGGATCAACACTGTTCTAAGGTGACAGGTTAAATCGAGCGGGGAGCAAACGCAAGACTTCAGTGACGAGTGCGCACCGGTCGATACGTGGGATCACGAGACCAGATGCGCCGCTACTGCGTCTTCGTTCCACTCGAGGCCAACCCCCGGGACATCCGGAATCTCGAGATGCCCGTCCCGCACCACGAACGGCTGCCGCAGAATCGGGTCGGCCCAACTTTGCCATTCCAGCCAGTGGGCCGTGTCCGTCACCCGCATCACATGTGCCGCGACCTCCGGATACAGATGCGTCGACATCGGCACCCCGGCGGCGCCGGCGATAGCGGCCGCCCGCATCCACCCGGTGACCCCGCCGATACGCATGAAATCAGGCATGACGAAGTCGCAGGCGCCCATCTGCAGCGCGCGGTGCAGGGCGCGAGGCCCATAGAAGTTCTCGCCGATCTGGATCGGCGTCTTCAGATCCGCGGTCAGCCGGCGATAGCCCTCGAGATCGTCATAGACGATCGGCTCCTCGATCCAGGTCAGCCCAAGATGGTCGAGTCGCTGACATCGTCCCATGGCCTCGGCGAGGTCGAGCCCCTGATTGAAGTCCACCATCAGGTGCATCTCGTCGCCAACCGTGGCCCGCACCGCATCGATCGTCGCCAGGTCGTCGGCCATGCGGTCGCGGCCCAACCGCAGCTTCAGCCCGGTGAACCCGCCTTCATCCCGGAGCGTCGCCGCCTCCTCCGCCACGGCCGCCGGGGCCTGCAGCCAGAGCCCGTTGCTGTTGTAGGCAGGCACCGCGCCGAGTGACCCGCCCAGGAGCCGACACAACGGCTGGTCCGCCGCCTTCGCCAGGGCATCCCACGCCGCCATGTCCAACCCGGACACGGCGATGGCCGTCAGCCCCTCATACCCGACGAACTGGAGCGATTTTCTCGCCGTGTCGTAGAGGTCGGCCGGTGCGACCGGCTGCCCCTTGAGCAGGTCGCCGAGGTCGTGCAGGGCCGGCACGAGATACCGCATGGTCTTCGGCGTATACGGCTCGAGATAACTGCGACCGACGATCCCTTCCTCGGTCAGCAGATCAATCAGGATCAGCGGCCACTCGGTGATGGTGGCGATGCGGGTAATCACCGGGCGGTCCAGCGTGAGCAGGACCGGTCGGGCCGTAAGCTTGCGGAGGGTCAGTGTCGTTGGCATGGTGGCGATCAGCGCGGCGGGTCACGCCGGTCTGAGCAGCTCAGTCTGGTAGAACGGCTCCAATCGGTCGATGGCATCGAGCGATTGCTGGTCGACATCCCACTTGAACTGCCGTAGCACCATCCGGTCCGGCAGGAAATCGACAAGCGTGAAGCCGTGGTCCTCCACCGGCGCGACCGACTCCTCAAGGTCGAGGTGGGCCGGCGTACTCGCCCCGATCCCGCGCACGACGGAGGGAAATCCATTTATGGAGGTGCCGATCGGGCCACTGAGCACGGTGGTGATGGGCCGCGCCGACAGGTTGACCTGTCCTGCCCGATGCATCCGTCCTACCCCGATGGCGTGCAGGTCGCCGCTGATGATGAGCGGGGCCCGTTCCGGCTGACCGCCGATGGCCTGGGCCAACCGGTCGTGCTGCTTCAGCCAACCCTCTTGCCAATAGGGTTTGGCCACCGCGGTGGTCAGGGCGGTGTTCTCCCGATCGAGAATATCGGGGTACCACTCGCCCCACTTCCCGGCGCTCCACCCAAACGGATTCGACGGGGCATGCACCAGGTGCCCGACGCCGGACGCGCGCGTACGCGCCATCAACCATGCCTCCACCTGGGCATCGACAAAGACCGCGTTCGGGCCACCCAGGGTCATGGTGCGCCGTACGTCATACAGCAGGATCTCAGCCAGGTTTCCGTAGCGGAGGGTGCCGAAGCTTTCCGACAGGTCACCTCGGCCGCTGGCGGACGACCAGGGGAGCCCGGCCGGACGGGTCGCGTCCGGCAGGAACTCGGGGTAGTACAGCTGTTGCGTGGCCCGGGCCAGTTGAAGCTGAAACCAGGGGACCGGAAAGCTGGCAATGTCGTCGGTCACCGCATCGTTCTCCCAGTGGTCGTGGTCGTCCTGCAGGAAGAACACGGGGGTCGACCGGAAGTCGCTGCCGTAGACCGGGACGATCTGTGGCCCCGCCGCCGCCTTCATCGCCGTTTCGTTGCTCGCCCCGAACACGGTCTCGGCAAAATCGAAATTCGACATCCGCCCGCTGGCGCTCAACTGGCCGGCGTTCTCACCCTGCCAGGTATGCAGGTCCCAGTAGATGTGGTCACCGTTGGCGACGGCCGCGTCCGGTGCGAAGGAGAGCGCCCGACGCAGGAGCCGATTACGAATGACCGTCGGCAAGAAGCCCTGACGCCGACCGATCCCGTCGTATGACCCGCCAGGGCCTCCCGCACACGTGAAAAACAGCATGCGGAAGCGCTCGGGCCGCGCATCGGGCGATGGGAACGTGGACAAGGGCCACGGCTCGCAGAGCGCGCGGCCGTCCGATCCCTGTAACGAGAGCGAGTACCGACGCGCCGGCTCGAGGTCGGTCGCATAAAACTGCCAGTGCTCCCCCGCCGTGTCGTTCATCCGGCCGACGACCGTGGCCCCGCCGACCCGCAGCGTCGGGGCGGTCGACAGCGCACGATCGAACGACACCTTCAGCAGTATTCGCGAATCGCTGACCGTCGGCAGCAGATGTCGCACCAGTCCGGCGTCCCAGCCCTGCGCCGCAGGCGGAGCTCCTTGCTCGGCCATGGCTCCAAGCGGGAACCGCCCGAAGAACGCGGCGCCCATCGCGCCGGCGGTACCGGACAAGAACCGTCGGCGATCAACGGGCCGTCGTCTTTTCATCGTCTGCCTCCGCGGCCGATTATACGGGCCCGTCACGAAATGGCAGCGGCCTCTCTGGGCATCGAGGCGCCCATCCGCCACGGCGGAGGGAGCGCGTGTATATGGCCGTCTCGTATGGACCTGGACCTACGCGTACGACCGGTCCGAAGACCGACGCGGACCGGCGGCTGACGAGACCAGCCTGCGCGTGACCGCCATCCCGCAACGCGTCTTCCGGATCACACGCGAGGGCGACCACCTCATGCTCGAGGATGTTGACCAGACGCTGCGCTGGGACTACGACATTCCCGACCGGGCCTTCCTCCTCATGGGCCGCGATCGCCAGGTGCTCCGGAAGTATCGACGGGTCCCGTAGCGGTCTCGCCACGGATCAGGTTCACGTGTGGGGCCCATCAGCCTCAGGGCGTGACGGTCACGACGACATCCTGCGCGGAAAACAGGGCGCCATCGCTGGCGAGGGCCCGCAGCACATAGGTGCCCGGCTCCTCGAACGTTGCCACCGCCTCCCACTTGCCCTCAGGTGGCACCGGCGGAACCTCGAAGGGGGGCGACCAGGGCGAGTTCGCGTAGGGCCGGGTGTCTTGCCACACCTTCATCTGCACCGGCTCGAAGTTGACCTCGCCCGCACCGCGATACACGAACCACGACAAGCGCAGCCCATTGGGATTCCCCGGCACCACCTGCGCCGGTGGTCGATAGGCCGGGTGGCGTTCACTCTGCTGACGGGACGCGCTGGGACGGAGGGTGACCCCAGCCTTGGTCGACGACGGAATACCGTCCGCATCCGTGGCAAACGCCACCAACGGGAGTGGCTCCCCCACCCGCACCCGGCGGGGCTGGTCGACGCCGAGTGTGACCTCCGGCGGCTCATTCCACTGCCAGTCCTGGCTCACGCCACCGCGGTTCGCACCGACCTCCGTGCCGATGACCTGCTTGTCGACCAGGTAGTCGGTCCGGAGTGAGGCGTAGGCCCGCTGCGTGACGCCGTGCGTCGTCAGCGTCCAGACCAGCTCCTGGTCGCCGAAGTCGGCCGGCACCTCGACCTGGAACAGAAACATGTTGCGACGAGGCAAGAAGTGGGTCGGTTGCCCCCGGTCAGGTCCGCCCGGGTCGATCTGGTTGGCGGGCCCGATCGGCACGTCGAGCTCCTCTTCCCAGTTGTCGTTCATGTAGCCGAAGAACAGGGTGTAGGTGCCGTCGTCGTTCTGCCACCACCCCTCGAACGCGGGCGACACGGTCTGGCCGCTTGAATAGGTAAGCTGGGCGTTGGCTCCACCGGGGATCAGGAGCAGGACCAGCGCGCTCACCGCGAGAAGTCGAAAATACATGGCCTGGTCTCGCACCCTGTCAGGGAGCCGTGTCCTGCGACGGGAATCTCACCTGACACAGCGGGCACCCGATGACAACATCATTCTTCGTGAGCCCGAGCCGGACGCGCCGCTCGCCCATTTCCTGCTCGAATTCCTCGTCGGTGAGCGCAATCGCCTCGCCGAGGTCGATGAACATGTTGGCCACCGATCGCCGCCCGCCGCCGCCCCAGTTCCTCGGGTCGGCCACGTTGCGGTTCGCCGGCGTGGTGTCCATATAGCCGATCAGGTGCAGGATGGCGCCTTCGGGCAGCAGAGGCGCCGCGTCGTCGGCGTACACGTAGCTGCGCACCCAGTTGTGGTCGTAGCCAGCGCACGTCAGTGTCTGCACGCTGTGCCCCCAAATCGCCTCCAAACACATCCGGATACCGGGCGCGTGCATGTGCGGCTCGAAGGTCAGAATCTTCGTGTGCTGCTCGAGCACGGTGTACGCGTGCAGCTGCTGGTCGGCCATGGTCGGCTTGATCGAGATGTCGACGCCGTTCGCGGTCAGCCGCCGGACCCAGGTCACGCTCGGTGTGTAGCCGACGGGATGGAGCTTGAAGGCGAATTCCAGATGCGCCGTCGTGTCACGGCCGTTGGAGTGCAGATGAGCCGTCTCGAGATTCAGCACCGACCCGGCGGCCAGAATGCGACCCGCGTCCGGTGGAAAAATGTCAGCGTTGCGCCCAACCTCATGCACCGGCCACACCGTGGTGGTGTCGGCCGTGAAGGCGTCCGGCTGCTCTTCTTCGACGACATGCGACGAGTAGTTCAGGTGGTGCAGCACGAAGCGCCCCCCGACCGTGTTGCTCCCGCCATCTTTCGGAATGTCGTTGACCTCACGAATCTCCACGGCCTCCACATACCGGTCCTCGGTGAGCCCAGTGGGCACGATCCCGATCGGCTCCCAGCGGTCCGCGCCGGCGGCGTGCACGGCGACGTCGCGCGAACGCAGAATCAAGTCAGGGGTCCCAATGCGCCAGCCATCCTCGTCCCCCGCCACATACGTTGGTGGAGGCAGATCGGCCGGGTCGCCACGCGGGGCTCCGTTGTCGGCCCAGGTCGCAATGGCGGCGACTTCGCTGTCGCTGAGCGACGGGTCGTCTTTATACTGCTGGATGCCGATGTTCTTCTCGATGAACCACGGCGGCATCGCGCCTCGTTCGTTCCGGAGCGACGTGCGATTCTTCATCGCGCGCGCCCACGGACGCGCCTCCTCATAGGTCAGCAACGACATCGGCGCCACCGAATCTGGCCGATGACAGTGCTGACAGCTACGCTGAAGAATCGGCGCGATGTCCCGGCTGAACGTGACCCCGTCCGGGGCCGGGGTCTGGGCGACCGAGACGCCGGCTGTCATTGTCAGGGCGACTCCGACGAACGCCGCCACCGCCGCGAGCCGGAACGTGTGTCGACAAGTGCTGCGCATCTCTGACTCCCTGCCTGACGGTATCGAGGACATGCCTGATCGATGTGCGGCGAACGTATCACGCGGTTTTTCGAGGGTCAATCCGCCCGACGCGAATACGCGAGGCGCCCCCTCGGTCATGACGAACCGCAGCTCGACCGTATGAATCTTGTGCATCGTCGACTATGCTTCCCAGGTTAAAGGAGACCGCCCGCATGAATCTGAGACTCACCGCTAGCCTCTTGAGCCTGATCGTCGCGTCCACGCTGCTCGCGCCGACGTCGTCCGGCGCGCAGAACGTCGACTGGCCGCTTCACAATCTTGACCTGTTCGGCAGCCGTTTCGCCCAGACCGACCAGATTACTCCAGAGAACGCCCATCAGCTCACCCCGCGGTGGCTCTTCCAGCATGGGGTGATCGACGGGGTGAGTAATCAGACGACGCCGCTCATCATCGACGGCATCATGTATGTGACCGACTCCCGCGGGAGCGTCTACGCGGTCGACGGCCTCGACGGACATCTCTTGTGGCTCTACGACGTCACGGAGTTGCTCGGCGGTGGACGCCAGCAGGGTTATGTCTTCCGCCACCGTGGCGTGACCTACGAAGACGGCGTCGTGTACAGCGCGGCCGGCTCGTTCGTGTTCGCGCTGGACGCCAAGACCGGTGCGCCCATCGAGGGCTTTGGCGACGGCGGCCAGGCGAGCGTCATTCTCGACGTACTCAAACAACAGTACCCAGATGTCGAGACGGCGATCTCCATGGGGTACTGGTTCACCACCGCGCCCCAGATTCATAACGGCGTGCTGTATGTCGGGTCGACCCGCAGCGAGAGCCGGATCCCGGGCGGACACGTGCTGGCTATCGACAGCAAGAGCGGCGAAGTGCTCTGGCACTTCAACACCGTGCCCCAGAGCGAGGCAGACCAGGGATGGGACATTGCCGGCCCCACCTGGAACGGCGGTGGTCGCGAGGGCGGCGGCACTTGCCCAGGGGGTGGCGAGGAACGAGAAGGA
>CALBET010000633.1 GCA_937888665.1 uncultured Acidobacteriota bacterium | reverse complement strand
GGTGTCATCGTCGGCGTGGTCACGCTGACCGGGCTCGGCCTCAAGATCTCGAACATCATCGTGGATCTGGCGGGCGGCAACCTGTTTTTCACGGTGTTCTACGCGGCGGTGGCCGTCTGGATACTGGGCCTGGCGGTGCCGGTCACCGCGTCGTACATCATCGCGGCGGTCATGATCGCGCCGGCCTTGACCGAGGTGGGCGTGCCGGAGGTTGCCGCGCACATGTTCATCTTCTACTACGCGGTGCTGTCCGAGGTCAGTCCGCCGACGGCGTTGTCGCCGTTCGCAGCGGCGGCCATTACCGGGGGCAACCCGTTCAAGACGATGATGCTGACCTGGAAATACACGCTGCCAGCTTTTCTGGTACCGTTCGCGTTCACGTTGAGTCCAGAAGGGCTCGGGGTGCTGCTACAGGCGCCGCTCGTCGACACCGTCACGACCGTGTCGACCGCTGTGGTCGGCATTCTGGCGCTGGCGATGGGGTTCGGGGGTTGGCTGCGACAAGAGGCCACGATGGTCGAGCGGACGATCGCGGTCGTCGGCGGGCTACTGCTGTTCTACGCGACGACGATGACCGACGTGGCCGGCGCGGTGCTGTTCGTCGCCGCGATCATGATGCATCTGAGCCGTACGAAGAGCGCGGCAGCGGCCTAGATCCCCCTCCGTCGCGACGCCGGTGCTGAACGGAACTGGCTCGGTGTCCCTGAACATGACCCTGCCGCCGACCCGGTTCCGTCACGTTGCCGTCGTGTTCCTGGGCGCGTTTCTCGTGCGCTTCCTCGCCTTCCGGTTTTACGACGACCACTTCGACCATCTCTCGATCGCGGCCCAGATGCTGGGGGGCGAGCTACCGGTCCGCGATTTCGCCGATCTCGGTCGCCCTCTCAAGTACGTGATGTCGGCTGCCGTCCTGGCGATCGGCGGCCCAAATCTCCTAGGCGAGGCGTTGCTCATCTCGGCGCTCTTGGCGGCGGGCACCGCGCTGACCTTCTGGGCCGCGGCCCGGGCCGCCAACTCGGCGTTGCTGGGAGCGTTCGCGGCGCTCCTGGTGATCGGAATCTTCTCGCGGGAGTACGGGTATCCGAAGATCGTGCTCCCCGCGCTCGGGATATGGCTCCTGTGGCGATACGTGGAGGCGCCGGGACCACGCCGTCTGCTGGCACTGTCGGTCCTCACCGTCGCCGCGTTCCTGATCCGATACGACTACGGCTTCTACCTCGCGTTGACGTCTGGTCTCGCGATCGCGGGAAGGCGGTGGCCGGACGGTCCGGCGGCCGTCGGACGCGCGGTCGCCGCCTACGGCGTTGTCGGCCTGCTCCTGGTCAGCCCATACCTGATGTACCTGGGTGCCGTGGGAGGGTTCGACGCGGCCAGCGGACCTGGTCTCCAGTCGCTGTTGGCGGCCGCGACCGTTTCGGCACCGCCGATCACCCCGTTTCCTCCTACGCTCGTCGAGACTGAGCCACTCCCGCGACCCAGGGTGAGCGTCCGCTGGACATCCGGGCTCAGCGCCACGGCGCGAGCCACGAAGGAGGCGAGCTACGGGCTCTCGTTCGTGCGGCGCCGGGACCCGCGCACCTGGGACTATGAACTGACCGACAACTCGGCGGAGAAACTAGGCGCCCTGGTCGGAGACCCGAACGTCGAGGATACGGCGGGGTTCGATCGCGCGCGACGGAGCCTGGACGAACCACAGCTTCTGCGGTGGCAGCGCACACTCGGTGTTCCACGTATCCACCTCCTGCCGGACCTCTTCAGCGAACGGAACACGCAGGCCATTCTCTACTACCTCCTCATGCTCATTCCGGCGGTGTCCCTGCTGGTGTTGTCTCTGCGCCAGCGCGGGCGGCTGCGCTCGCCCTCCCAGCTGCCATGGCCCGGTCTACAGCTCGGCATCGTGGCAGTCCTCAGCCTGCTGTTGAACCTCTTCCTCATCCGCGGCAACGTCGATTCCAGATTGGGTGAGGTCATCGTCCCCGCCGCGGTGCTGGCGGCGTGGCTGATCGGCCAGATCCTGACGGGCGGACGCGCCGTGCTGGGAGCGGGCACCGGCGCCAGGCCAGTTGACCCGGATGGAACGGTGTTGCCGGCTCGCATACGCGGGTGGCGCCGGTTCGCTGCCACCGCGTGTGCCGGATCGCTCGCGCTGTGGGTTGGGCTCTACGGCAACGCCAGCGACCGCCTCGCCCGGTCGGGGCTGGTCGCGGGCCCGCTCGGTGTGGCGACCGCGGTGAAGGTCCAGATTCAACGCCTGGCCGCCGACCCGATCGACTACTGGGCGCCGGAGGGCAGCGTCGAGGGCTCGCGCATCCTGATCCGGTATGTCAGACAGTGTGTGAGTGAACAGGATCGAGTGCTTGGCATCGCCTACATGCCGGAGCTCTACGTCATCGCGCAACGCCGGTTTGCCGGAGGCATAGGGGTGTTTACCCACTGGGTCGACTCGGGACTGTTGCAGAAGCAGGCGATCGCGCGACTCCAGAGCCAATCGGTGCCGGTGGTCATCATCGACGAGTCGGAGTGGGCGGATTTCACGGAGCACTTTCCACTGGTGGCCGAGTATCTCGAGGACCGGTATCCGCAGCGGACGCGGCTCGAATTCACGCCGGGAGACTCGTTCACGGTGTTGACCGATCCGGCACGCGTTCCGACCGGAACGCACACCGAGCTCGGGTTGCCCTGTTATCGGCCGCCGACCTCCGGGCGCACGGACAGCCGGTAGGCCCGTTGCGGAGTGTGGTCCCCAAATCGTGCGTTCGCACACGTGCAGGAATAAGGGGTACAGTGGCTCCGTCCCGGGGAGCGATATTGCTTGACGTTGGCAACCGCGAGCTCGGCGCCGCTGCCGGCGGCGGCCATTCCCGGTGGCAACCCGTTCAAGACGATGAGGTTGACCTGGAAGTACCAGCGCTCGCAGGAAGTAGTCGCGCGGTGCGCCTCGACCAGCTCCCCAAAGTCGAAGCTGGAGCTTTGGGCGGAATTGAGGCGGAACGAAGGACCCGATCAGGAATAACTTGACCATCAACGTATTCCCGATCGGGTCCTAACGGGTTCTGAAACGCCGTGGGTCATCGATCAAGAAGCGCAATACGATGCGAGCGCTGTCGCATGCATGTCGATCGCTGCATCTGCGCGCACATTCCGCGCATCGTGACAGAAGCACGCTTGTGTCTTGTGATGCACTGTCGCGAAGAGAGGAAAACGACCGCGACCGGGCCTCTCGCGCTCGCGGCTCTCGAAAACAGCGAACTGCATATTCATGGTTTGCCGCACAGGCCACTCGACCTCAGCCACCTGCACAAGCAGGGGCGGCGCGTTGTCGTGCTCTTTCCTTCGAAGGGGGCGCTCCCCTTGGATCGTGCGTTTGTCGACGAGGACCCTCGGCCGATTACCTTGGTGGTGCCGGATGGAAACTGGCGCCAAGCGACGCGTGTGCCGAAACGAGTTCCCGGCCTGATAGATGCGGAGAAAGTGACGTTGCCGGCAGGCCATCCGACCCGCTGGAGGATCCGTCGAGAAACCCGCGACGAAGGACTCGCCACGTTTGAGGCGATCGCCCGCGCATTTGGAGTCTTGGCCTCTCCACGGGAACAGGAAAAGCTCGAGACGCTCTTCGACATCATGGTGCACACGACCTTCGCCGCCCGGGGGTACGATAAGGACGGAAACCCGATCCGCTCGTCGAGAGATTGAAGGCTTGCTGGCGAGATCGTGCGCCGATGTCTCGTGACCTCGTTGACGCCTGGGCGCCACGCGCTACGCGCGCACCAGGCGGCGGTATTTGATGCGATGAGGGCGGTCCGCGGCTGACCCGAGCCGGCGGCGGCGATCAGCCGCATAGTCCTGGTAGTTCCCCTGGAACCACACCACCTGGCTGTCGCCCTCGAAGGCCAGAATATGCGTGGCGATGCGGTCGAGAAACCAGCGGTCGTGGCTGATGACCACGACACAGCCGGCAAACTCCAACAGGGCGTCCTCGAGGGCGCGCAAGGTGTCGACATCCAGGTCGTTGGTCGGCTCGTCGAGCAACAGCACGTTCGCTCCGGTTTTGAGCAGCGTGGCGAGATGCACACGGTTCCGCTCGCCGCCGGACAGCTCGCCCACCTTCCGCTGTTGGTCGCGCCCCTTGAAATTGAACCAGGAACAGTAGGCGCGCGAGGCGACCTTCCGGTTCCCCAGGCTAATCTCCTCCTCCCCTTCGGAGATCACCTCCCAGACGGTCTTTTCCGGATCCAACTCCCGGCTCTGGTCGACGTGGCCTAGCTTGACGGTGTCTCCAAGCGTGAGGGTGCCGGCGTCCGGCGTTTCATCACCGGCGATCATCCGGAACATCGTGGTCTTGCCAGCGCCGTTGGCGCCGATCACCCCGACGATGCCGGCCGGCGGCAACGTGAAGCTCAGGTCTTGAATGAGACAACGCTCGCCGTAGCCCTTGCGGATGTTCTTCACCTCAACGACCGCATTACCCAGACGCGGACCGGGCGGAATGTAAATCTCGACCGTGTCCATCTTCGCGTCCACGTCCTGGTTCAACAGTTCCTCGTAGGCGTTGAGCCGCGCCTTCCCTTTCGCCTGACGAGCCCGCGGCGACATCTGAATCCACTCCAGCTCCCGCTGCAGCGTTCGTTGCCGCTTGCCGGCCTGCTTCTGCTCGACCCCGAGTCGCTTCTGTTTCTGGTCGAGCCACGAGGAGTAGTTCCCCTCCCACGGAATACCCTCACCACGATCGAGCTCGAGAATCCACCCGGCCACGTTGTCGAGGAAATACCGGTCGTGGGTGATGGCCACGACGGTGCCCTTGTACTGCTGCAGGTGCCGCTCGAGCCAGCCGACGGTTTCCGCGTCGAGGTGATTGGTCGGCTCATCCAACAGCAGCAGGTCCGGAGACTGCATCATCAGCCGACACAACGCCACACGGCGCCGCTCGCCACCCGACAGGTTCTCGACCGAGGCACGCGGCGGTGGGAGCCGCAAGGTCTCCATCGCCATGTCGACGCGCGAGTCGAGGTCCCACGCGCCCACCGCCTCGATCTGGTCCTGCAGGCGGCCTTGCTCGTCCATCGCCTCCTGCAGTTCATCGGCGATGAGGCCGTCATTAAAACTGGCGACCACCGCGTCGTACGCCTTCAGCAGTCCCTTGTGGTCGGCCACGCCCTCCTCGACGTTGCCCCGCACCGTCTTGGCCGGATTCAGCTGCGGCTCCTGCGGCAGGTAGCCGACGGTCAACCCCTCGGACAGGAACGCCTCACCTGTGAAGTCCGTCAGCTCGCCGGCCATGATCTTCAGCAGGGTGCTCTTGCCGGCGCCGTTGAGTCCGAGCACGCCGATCTTGGCGCCCGGCAAGAACGACAGTGAGATGTTTTTCAGCACCTCCTGGCCTTGACCATAGGATTTGCCGAGACGGTGCATTGTGTAGACGTATTGGTGAGCCATTCACATCTTCCAGAAAGCAGAAATCAGACGCACGTTAGAGTCAGGAAACTACGATAGAGTCACGGTCGCCGGAGTGCGTTGTGCTGCACGGCCCAATCTGGTCCAACCGGTCCAGCCTGGTCCCGTATGGAGCAGGACGACGATCCAGTTTACTGCATGTCAGATTCACCCACGGTGGCGGCCACGGCGACGGCAGCCCCCCGGAGTGCCTGTGAAAAAGCTTCGCGTGCTTGCCCTGCTGCACGACTATCTGGTCCCACCTGACAACGTGCGCGGCGTCGACGTCGTCAACGCCAGATGGAAGACCGAGTACGACGTGACCAACACCCTGGCGACGATGGGACACGACGTCTACAGCGTCGGCCTGGACGCAGAGCTGGGGGTCATCACGGAGACGATGGCGGAGGTGAAGCCGCATCTCGCGTTCAACTTGATGGAGGCGTTCCACGAAATCGGCACGTTCGACCAGAACGTGGTGAGCCACCTCGAGCTCCTGCGACTGCGTTATACCGGCTGCAACCCGCGCGGCATGATTCTGTCGCGGGACAAGGCGCTGGCAAAAAAGATCCTCGCCTACGACGGCCTCCCGGTGCCCCCATTCGCCATCGTCCCGATGGGCCGTCCGGCGCGGCGACCCAGCCCCCTCACCTATCCGCTCATCGTCAAGTCGCTGACACAGGATGCCTCCTTCGGCATCGCACAAGCCTCGGTGGTCACTACCGACGCCAAACTCAGAGAGCGTGTGGACTATGTGCACGACGGGCTCCGCACCGACGCTATCGTCGAAAAGTACATCGAGGGACGTGAGCTGTATGTCGGCGTCATCGGGAACGACCGGGTGCGGGCGTTCCCCGTCTGGGAGATGAAGTTCACCCACATGCCGGAAGGCCTGCACCGCATCGCCACCGCGCGCGTGAAGTGGAGCGCGTCCTACCAGGCCAAGCACGGCATCCGCTGCGGCAAGGCCCGCCTCCCGCAGCGCGGCATGGCTGAGCACCTGCAGCACGTCGCGACCCGCACGTTTCGCGCGCTGCAGATGAACGGGTACGGCCGGATCGACATCCGCCTGGACGCCGACGGGCAGCCGTGGGTGCTGGAGGCGAACGCGAATCCCCAGCTCGCATATGGCGAGGACTTCGCCGAGTCGGCCCAGCACGACGGCGTGTCCTACGACGCGCTGCTGCAGCGGATCCTGGACGCCGGCATGCGGTGGACAGCGGACAAGTCCGGATAGAAGGCGCGTGCCGGGCGGCCCAGTGCTACTGCAGCGTGAAGGCGACCGTCGTCGTCTCGCCGGCCGTCACCGTCACCGATTGCGGCTGCGCGCCGAGCGTCTCGTGCCAGATCGTCACCTCGTGGGTGCCGGCCGGCACATCCTCGATCGTGAACATGCCGTCAGGCCCGCTGACGGCGCCAACATCGTTGCTCACGACGATCCAGCCACGCATCCAGGTGTGGGAATCGCACTCGATCCGCATGACACCGGGTCGGCGCAGCGGACGGGTGACGTTCATGCCGGCAAACGGCATCGCGATGTTGAAGTCGGTGCGGTTCCGGTCGTCGTAGGCGTGGGTCGAGTGCAGCGTGTCGTCCTCACTCGTGATCGCGAGTTGGCTGCGGGTCCTGGCCAGTTGCACGTGCGGCTCGAACCGGCAATCGACGTTGTTTATCGTCGGTGGAGGCACGTCATCGGGCCAGGCCAACCCTGCCACCCTGACCACCGCGTTCGCCACGTGCCCATCGGAATCCGCGACGATTCCCTCGTTTGGCGCGGTCTCGCCGCACACCGCCTGGTCGGCACTCGCCACGATGGTGCTGGGGGTCGGAGGGTCGTTCATGGTCACGACACCGGTGATGGTGCCGATGCCCTGCGCCCCACCCTCGAGGCCGCTCAGCGCGATGGCCGCGCCAGCGGCGACAACGGCCGTCAACACCGTGCCCACTCCTCGCCATCTGTCCATGAATCTACTGTACCCCACCGACCGGGCTCCCGAAGAAAGGCGGCCCGGGTGAAAGTCGCGTGTGGCACCACCGATCAGATCACCACCCGCACGCCACCCAGCTCCGCCAGGCCGTACATCAGGTGCCCCGTGGGCGAGCCGATAAACATGAAATTCTTCGGAATGTCCCATTCCCGCGACAGCTCGTCGATCAACTCGGGCGTGAATGTCCCGGTCCAGACCACAAGCTCGATATCGATCTCCGGGTAGGCCTCGTCCAGGAATCGGATCTCGGCCGGGAGGCGCTCGGGCACCTCGGACGGATCGGCAACGACCGTCACGACCTTGATGCGGTTGGTGTGCTCGTTGCGACGCACATAGAGCATGGCGTTGTTGAGAAGAGCGAGGTTGTCGCCTCGCGTGAAGAAGACGACCTGCTGGGCGGCAATCTGGGTGATTTTAAGACGAATGGCAGCCAGCACCTTCCCCATCTTTCCGTCGAAATAGCTCAAGACGGCTCGGACCACGAACAGCAACGCACGCAGCAGGCCGACGCGCCCGAGCATGATCGACACGATCAGCACCGTTGGAATGAAGTACTGGAGGAACACCGCGAAGTAGGTCGGATTCAGAATGATGTTGCCCGCGAGACCAACCCCAACGGCGGCGATACCCAGCAGCACCCCGATCCAGGGCGCACGCGACGGGCGGGGCAAACCGGCCCGCTTGACCTTCAGCAAGATGTTACCGACGCCGAACAGCACCATCACGCCCAGGAACGAGATGGTATACACGCCCGCGAGGGCCTGCAGGTCGCCGCCGGTGATGAACAGGACCGACACCGAGAG
>CALBET010000632.1 GCA_937888665.1 uncultured Acidobacteriota bacterium | reverse complement strand
CCCCCGGAACGAGTTCACGAGTGTGCGTCTGGCAAGTAGAGCCGGGCCTGCGAGAAGAGCATTCGTCCCGCGACCCACGGCCAGTAATTATGACATTCGCTGGGAGTGCTCGCGCGTCGAGTCTCCCCGAAGAGTGCGGTGGTGAAATCGGCGTCGCGACGCCCTGGTCACGAGAGATCGTCGAGGTGCGAGGCGCAGGCGGCCAGTCGAACGGTCCAGGGCGGAGCCGGGTCAATGATGGTCACCGAGGTGTTACGAAACCGGACCGGTTGCGTCGCACCGCCGTCATAGGTGAAGTGCAACTCCGTCAGGGCTCTGATGACCAGACCGTGCGTGACGACGGCGACGCGCTCGGTGTTCCCACAGGCGACCGACCCGACATGGGCCCACGCCGAGGCGACCCGGGCGAGGAAGACGGGCCACGGTTCGCCCCCGGGCGGGTCATGGTCCGGCCCAAAGAACTGGTGCTCCACTTCAGCGTATGGGTGTCCAGTCAACGTGCCCAAATCCCGCTCGCGCAGCAGCGGGGTCAGCTCAGTCGGGATCGTGCCCGTCGCGTCGAGCTCCGCCGCCGTGCGGCGGGCCCGTGGGTAGTCGCTGCTGAGAATCCTGGTGAGCCCAACGTCCGCCATGCGGGCCCCAAGCCGCTCCGCCTGGCGGACGCCGACCGCGTCGAGCGGCGTGTCCGGGTGTTGCACCACACGCGCAGCATTGAGCGCGGTCTGACCGTGGCGAATCAAGTAGATCATGTGCAGGGGCGCGACACCAGGCGCGCGGATCGAGCGAGCCGGTGCGCATTTATCGCCCGGGCGAGGCGTCTGGGTCCTTCTAGGTAAAGCGGCCATGGTTGTTGCTCGGGGCGCCGGGCGGGCTCAGGGGGTGGCGTCGAGCGGGCTTCCAATAGCGTCCGGAGCCACGGGTCGAACCGAGAGGAAGCTTCGGTAGCTGCGGTCGACGTCCGCGGCGATCTTGTCGTACGTGCGGTGCCGCAGCACGTAGGCGTGCCCCCGGGCCCCCATCTCGGCGCACAGCCGCGGATTCTCGAGGAGCGCGATCGTGGCCTCGGCGAATGCCGCGGGTTCGTGCTTCACGCAGAAGCCGCACCCGCTCGCCTCGACGACCTCGCGCTGCTCGGGATGCTCGCTGGCCACGACGGGCTTCGCCAGGAACATGTACTCGACCAGCTTCGTCGGCGACGTCGATTGGAGCAGGGGCAGCGGCGCGTAGGGGGAGAGGCACACGTCGCACGCCTGCATGTACCCGAGGGCCTCCGCTCGTGGCCGCTGGCCGGTGAGCAGGACCTCGTCTTCCAGCCCCAGTTGGGCGATCCGCTTCTCCAAGAACTCCATGGCCGCGCGGTCAGCGCCTCCCGCCAGGATCAGCCTGGTGTCGGGGTAGCATCCCAGGACCTGGGCGAAGGCCTCGACAATCAGGTCGACCCTGCGGACCCGCTCCACCGTACCCAGGTAGCCGATCCAGCGCTCTCCGGCCGGTTTGTCGACGGTCGCCGGCCGCGTGGAGCGCGGGTCCACGCCCATCGGCACCGGCGTCAGCTTGCCTGGACTGATCCCGCGCTTCGCCAGGTCGGCGGCCATCTGGTCGCTCTGAACGAAGACGTGCGCCGCCCCCGGAAGCAGCAGGCGGTGCAGGACCGCCCGGCCCGCGATCCCCAGCAGGCGGGCTAGCAGGGACCGCACGCCGCGGCTGGTCGTGCTGCGATGTAGCCAGAGCTCCGCTACCGGGAAGGACATCCAGTAGACGAAGGGACGCCGAGTGAGCGCCGCCACGGCGAACGCCATGAGGGCCGACACGTGCCCGTCGCGGACCTGGATGAAGTCGTAGTCGGATCTCGGAACGGACCACAGCGAGCGGGCGACAGTCCGGTAGCGGAGGCAAACGTTTTTCAGCCGAGACAGGGGTTCACCAGTCGCGACGCGACCCGCGACCAAGGCCTTGCCCCCGCCCCACTCGGATTCGTAGGCGCCGTGGGACGGCTGCGCCTGGAACACGCCGTCGACCCGGTGGCCGCGTTGCGGGAGCTTCGCCCCGAACAAGACCGCAACGTCCACGCGCTGGGCTGGAAACCAGCTGTTCGTGATAAAGAGGTACCGTAAGGTATGTCGCCCGAAGTCACCATCATCAGCGTCGTTCGTCACGGACATGGGACGGCCGCAATGGTCGTAGAAGGCCTCTACCATACCACTGACGTCCCCTTTCGGCTGATCTACGCCGACATCGCATCCCCGCCTCCCGTCGAGCGCTTTCTCGCCGAGTGTGCTCGGGAGCGGGAAGACTTCACACATCTCCGGTTCGATGGCTTCGTGTCGCGGCAAACCGCACGCAGGGCTGCGCTCGAGCTCGTCGACACGCCGTTCGTCGCCCTCGTCGACAACAACATGCTGTGCGAGCCAGGTTGGCTGTCCAGGCTCGTCGACGCCGCGCGGGAGGCCAACGCCGACCTGGTGTCGCCGACGATCGTGGTCCGGGGTGGCTCCGTCCATTACAGCGGCGGTCGGGTCCTTCGTCAGCGCCGTCTCAGGACCCTCGGACGCGAGTTCACCTACCGACCGCAGGACACCGGCGCACCGGTTCGGTCGAGTCTGGACGAGGTCTCGCTCTCGCCGATGGACATCGACTTCGTCGAGAGCCACTGCTGCCTGGCCAGGTCCGAGGCGCTCCGACTTCCCGGCGTACTGGAGCCGGCGATGCACAGCGCCCACACAATGTGTTACGCGGGCTTCAAACTCAAACGAGACTACGGCCGCCGGGTGATGTTCGAGCCGTCCGCCGTCGCGTCCATCGTTCCCATCGGCTTCGGCTACGACCTGCCCTGGATGTGCCTGGAGTACATGCGCTGGGACCGACTCGAGGAGTCGTACCGGCACCTGGCTGGGCTGCTCGGCCCGGGCCCCTCGACCGACCCATCGGTCTGCTTCCACTGGCACGCCAAGCACTTCAAGTATCTCCTCCTCGGCATGCTCGAGACGGGCCGGCTCGAAAGCACCGAGCTGCTCTCGCCCGGCGACGTGCCCGAGACGATCCCCGGCTACGATGACCCGCTGCCCGCCGACGCGGACCAACGGATCCGCGCGGAGGTCGTCCCATTCCTGCGAGAGCGCTATCCCGAGTGTCTCGACCCCGCGCGACAATGGCTCGACTTCCGGCGCAGCCGGCTGCGGGCATACCTGAAGCGGATGGCGGGCTGAACCCCGCAGAATCCTCGATTGCACCTCGCCCCAAGGCGTCACTGACTTTGGTAAGCTCCGTACTCGACGCTATGGACACTGGCCGCCTCCGTGCTGGTTGGTGAGACAACTCCAGCACGAGGGCGACGGCCATGAACACAAAGCATGTCGGCGCCTGGGCGCTCTTCGATTTCGCCAATTCCGTCTATCCGGCGGTGATGACGACCGCGGTGTTCCCCGTCTTCTACATCACGTTCGTCGTCGGGGAAGAGGGTGGGGTGGGGGAACTCTGGTGGGGACGGGCCGTCTCGCTCTCCGCGTTGATCGTCGCGGTGTCCTCGCCACTACTGGGCGCCGTCGCCGACCGCGGCGGCGCTCGGAAGAAGTTCATGCTCGCCTACACGTCGATCTGCCTCGTCGCCGTCGCGATGATGTCGACGTTGGAGCAGGGCATGGTCCTGCAGGGGTTCCTGCTCTTTGTGGTCGCGAACGTGGGGTTCGAGAGCGCCCTGGTCTTCTACAACGCGTATCTGCCCGACATCGCGCCGGCGGAGCGCCAAGGGTGGGTGTCCGGTCTGGGGTTCGGGGTCGGCTATCTCGGCTCCGCGCTGGGCCTCGTGATGGTGATTCCGTTTGCGGGCGACCGCATCGAGCTGGTGTGGTTCCTCGTGGCCGGCTTCTTCCTCGTGTTCTCGCTGCCGGCGTTCCTGGTGCTGCCGAAGGACCAGCCCACCGACATGAGCGTTGCGCAGGCGGCCCGGTGGGGTGTGACCAGTTTTCGGGCCATCGTCGGGGAGGTCTGGGACCTCAAGGAATTGCGCAATTTTCTCTTCGCGTTCTTCTTTTACATCGATGGGGTGCTGACGATCATCGTGATGGCTGGTGTCGTGGCCACCGAGACCTTCGGTTTCGACCAGCAGGGGACGATCGTGCTCTTCCTGGTCGTCCAAGTTTCTGCCCTGATCGGGGCGTTCGCGTTGGCCACGCCGACCGACCGGTATGGTCCCAAACGGGTGCTGAACGGCGTACTCGGGCTCTGGATTTTTGTCGGGGTCGCGGCGTATGTCATCGAGTCCACGACCTTGTTCTACGGGATGGCTGTACTGGCCGGTTTGGGGCTGGGTTCCGTCCAGGCGGCGAGCCGCGCGTTCATGTCGTCGCTCGTGCCGGACGGGAAAGAGGCCGGGATGTTCGGTTTCTACGCGTTGTGCGGCAAGTCGTCGTCGGTCATCGGCCCGATGCTGTTTGGCATGGTGACGGTCTGGGCTGGCGGCAACCAGCGACCCGCTTTCCTGGCCCTGACGGGGCTGTTCATCCTGGGGCTGGTGCTGCTGCAGCGCGTGCGGGACCCCCGAGCCGTGGCCTGAGCGCCGGGCTCAGTCCGCGTCCGCAACCGGGTCGGGTGTCACGCCCTCTGCGTCGAACACTTCTCGGGCCAGACGAAACGCTTCCACACCCGCCGGGATGCCGCAGTAGACCGCGACCTGCATCAGGGTGTCCCGGATCTCCTCGACCGTGCAGCCGTTCCGTATGGCGCCGCGCACATGGATCTTGAACTCGTGGCTTCGGTTCAGGGCCGAGATCATCGCGAGGTTGATCAGGCTGCGTTGGCGATCACTGAGCGTGGGGCGGGTCCAGACCTGCCCCCAGCAGTATTCGGTCACCAATTCCTGAAATTCAGCGTTGAAGCTGTCGAGGCCGGTCAGTGCGCGGTCGACATATTCGTCGCCCAGCACGCGTCGGCGAGCCTGCATTCCGTCATCGTGTTTCGCGGTGGACATCCTGTCGGTCTCCTGGAGGCTGCGGCGACACACCCGTGCTCACCCGCCTGCTGATGGTCAACGGTCCGCGAGTGTACCATTCACCGGGTCGGCGGCTGGCGGCAACCCCGTACGCGACGGCTGACGTAGGAGGACAGCATGGATTTTCGGCTCACGGATGAGCAGCAGGCGTTGCAGGCCGCGGCACGTGATTTCGCGCGGGGCGAAATGACCGCGGTGGCCGAGCAGACCGAACGTGACGCGACACCCTTGTCTCGAGATTGGGTGCGGCGATACGCCGAGATGGGGTTCCTCGGGGTGAACGTGTCGGCGGACTACGGCGGCCTGGGGTTGGGGAACGTCGACGCGTTTCTGGTGCTCGAGGAGTTCGCCAAGGTGTCGTCGGCGGTGGCGTTCCCGATCTTCGAGTCCGTGGCCGGCCCGGTGCACGCGCTGGCGCACTTCGCCGGCGAGGGGTTGAAGCAACGAGTCATACCGGCCGTGTGCCGGGGCGAGATGATTGTGGCGGTGGCGATGTCGGAACCGGACGCCGGGACCGCGTTGACCGATTTGCGGACACGCGCGGACGTGCGTGGCGACCGGGTCGTGATCAACGGGGCCAAGCGCTGGTGCTCGGGAGGTGGGCACTCGGACGCCTATCTCGTCTACTGCCGGTTGTCCGATGCGCCTGGCGCCAAAGGGATTGGCGCGGTGTTCGTCGATAAAGGCACGCCGGGACTCACATTCGGCGAGCAGGAGCAGTTGATGGGGTTCCGGGGTATCCCCGACTCCGATCTCTACTTCGACGAGGTGTCGGTGCCGGCTGGCCAGATCGTGGTGCCGGCCGGTGGCTTCCCGAAGTTGATGCAGGCGTTCGACCTGGAGCGCTGCGGGAATGCCACGATGGCGCTGGGGCAGGCCTCCGGCGCTCTGGAAGACGCGCTGGTCTGGGTGCAGGAGCGGCGGCAGTTCGGCAAGCCGGTCATCGAGTTTCAGGCCGTGCAGCTGAAGCTGGCGGAGATGGCGATGCGGGTCGAGGCGTCGCGATTGCTCATCTACCGTGCCGCACAAGGCGCCGAAGGGGGGCTCCCGTCCATACTCGATTCGAGCATCGCCAAGTGTGTGGCCAACGAGGCCGCCCGCGAGGTGACCAGTGCCGGCGTCCAGCTGATGGGGGGCTACGGCTACTCGCGTGACTATCCGATGGAGCGGCGGATGCGGGACGCCTGGGGGTGGGGCATTGCCGGCGGCACCATCGACATCCAGAAGGTGAATATCGCGGCGGCCTTGGCCGGCCGCCGCTTCGACCAGCGTCGCTAGCAGCCCGTGGTGAAAGTCACGCTGCATTCGACGGGCGCTGCATCCCACCGATCTGCGTTGTTCATCGGTCAAATACTGCCGGTATTTTCCCTCTTCTCGCCTTGTTCGGCGGGCGCATCACCCGTCTTGGTGCAACGCGCGACTTTCACCACGGGCTGCTAGGCGGGGAACCGCTCCAGCGCGGGCGACATGCCGTCACGAATCGGGGTCCGGGCGGTGTTCATCACCATCGCCAGCAGCGAGTAGTACCCCAGGATACCGACCAGATCGATGACACCCTGCTCGCCAGACAGCGCGACGGCGCGGCTGTACGTGACGTCGCTGACGCTCTGGTTATGGAGGAGTTCCAGACAGAAGTCGTACACCACCGCTTCATCCTCGACCAGTGTGGCTGGGCGGCGTCCGTCCGCGATCGCGTCGATGACGGCGTCGGCGAGACCGGCGGTGGCCGCGTCAGCCACGTGGATGTTCCACTCGAACTGTTGCGACCAGTGCCGTGCGGCGATCAGGATGGCCATCTCGCTGAGCCGACGCGGCAGCGCGTTGCGATACCGCAGATACTCGCCCACGCGTTGCACGCGGTCGAGCAGTTCTGGGCTGCGGAGCAGCGGCACGAAGGGACCCTCGAAGACGGCCGTCTTGCGTGTGGACGCGTAGTCCGCGACCGCCTGTCGCTGCGCGGCGGTCATGTCCGCGTCGGATATCGGTGGCATACGGTCGGTCGAGTTCACGCTGGCGTCCTCCTGGTTCCCCACGGACAGTCGAAGGGAGCTCAATCGTATAATGGCTGTCTTGCCGGGGCGGTGGTCGCCCCCGCCTGGGATTGGACCATCCCGTTCATCACCACACCTCTACGCTGAGCAGCATATGGCACACCTGGATTTGTTCAACTTGCGCGGGAAAGTGGCCGTGGTCACCGGGTCGTCCAAAGGCATCGGTCGAGTCATCGCGGAAACCCTGGCTGAGGCTGGAGCCCGGGTTGTGGTCTCCAGCCGACGCATTGACAGTTGCCAACCCGTGGCTGATGCCATCAACGCATCGGGGGGCGAGGCGGCGGCCATCCCGTGCCACATGTCCCATCTAGACCAGGTTCGTACCCTGGTGGACGGCACGCTCAAGCGCTGGGGTCGCATTGACGTGCTGGTCTGCAACGCCGCCGTGAATCCGGCGTACGGCCCGATGCTCGACGTGACCGAGGCGGCCTACGACAAGGTCATGGGCACGAACGTGAAGCACAACCTGTGGTTGTGCAATCAGGTGCTGCCGCAGATGGCGGAACGCAAAGACGGGGCGGTCATCATCGTGTCGAGCATCGCGGGACTCAAGGGGAACGACGCGCTCGGTATCTACGGTATGTCGAAGGCGGCCGATTTCCAGCTGGCGCGCAACCTGGCGGTCGAGTGGGGCCGCAGCAACATCCGGGTGAACTGCATTGCCCCGGGACTGGTGCGCACCGAGTTCGCGCGGGCGCTGTGGGAAGACCCTGATCAGCTCCGCGAGGCACTCGCCACCTATCCGCTCGGCCGGATTGGCGAGCCGGACGACCTCGCGGGCGCGGCGCTGCTGCTGGCGTCGCCAGCCGGGCGGTTCATCACGGGGCAGGTGCTGGTCGTCGATGGCGGCGTGACAAT
>CALBET010000631.1 GCA_937888665.1 uncultured Acidobacteriota bacterium | reverse complement strand
ATGTCGACCACGCCGGTGCCATTCAGCCGGCGTCAGCTCCGCAAGCCGGGCCGCAAAGATCTCTCGGTCCGCGAGGAATGCGTCCCGTGTCTCGGTCCCGTCGTGCGCCACCAGCTTGTCGAAGTCGCTGTCCTGGTCAGGTGAATAGGGGAGCACCACCGGATCGTCCTGGGTCAGCATCGCCTGGATTCGCTCGTCGAACAGACGCTGCAAGCGCCACAGATGACACACCAACTCCTTGACCGACCACTTGTCTGACACCGTACGCTCCGAGAGCGAGGCGTCGTCGAGCCCTCGGGTCAGTCGCTCGATCTCGGCGCCCTGGGCACGAAGGCGGTCGACGAGACGCTGATGCGCCGTGTGCTTGTCGTGCGTACCGGCATGTGCGTGGTCCGACATGACCTGCAGTATAGCCCCCGACCGCCGGGCCTTCACGACGCCTTCACTGTCTTCCACCGCCGACCGCTATCCCCGGTGCGGCAGATCAATGGAGAAGACGCTGCCGCCGCCTTCTCGATTGGCGGCGCGCACCGTGCCGCCGTGAAGCCCCACGAGGTGTTTGACGATGGAGAGACCGAGGCCGGTGCCGCCCAGCTCGCGGGAGCGAGCGGCGTCGACGCGGTAGAAGCGCTCGAAGACGCGTACGAGGTCTGTGTCGGGGATCCCGGGACCGCGATCGGCGACCGACAGGCGGACCACATCGCCGTCCACAGCGGCGATCAGCTCGATCAGGCCACCCTCTGGCGCGTAGGTGGCCGCGTTCTCCACGAGGTTGCGCACGGCGTCGTGCAGTTTGACCGGATCGGCTTGGACCACGGCCGCGTCATCGGACACGGACGTGTCGACTCGTTGCAGCTTGGCCGCGATCATCGGCTCCAACTCGTCGGCGACCGTGCCAAAAAGAGACACCACCGAACATGGGGTCAGGTCGAGCACTTCCTGTCTGGCGTCCAACCTGGCCAACCGCAGCAGGTCGCTGACCAGCCGCTCCATCCGGGCGCTGTTTCGCGCGATGATCGACAGGAAGCGCGGATCCCCGGCCGCGAGGCCGTCTTCGAGCAAGGCTTCCACGCTGCCTCGGATGGCGGTCAACGGCGTCCGGAGCTCGTGCGACACATTGGCCACGAAGTCCTGGCGCACCTGATCGGCGCGCCGGTACGCGGTGACATCGTGGAGAACCAGGGCCACTCCGCGCTCGCCGTCGGCGGCAAACGACCGCGCGCTCGCCAGCAGCACCTTTGGAGGGCCCGTATTGAGTGTGACCTCCCGCTGAGCCGCGTTCTCCCCTCGTCTCGCGATGCCGATAAGCCGCGTGACCTCCGGATGCCGGATCAACTCGACGTGCTGGCGTCCGGTTGGGTCGCCTTCGATGCCAAGCATGCGCGTGACCGAGTCGTTGGCGGTCTGCACCCGGCCCGCTTCGTCGATCACGAGCACGCCCTCGACCATCCCCTCCAGAATGGCCCCGGTCCGCGTCTGCTGATTCGACAGTTCCTCCACCCGCTGGCTGAGGACGCCCGCGAGGTGATCGAGCGCTCTCGCCACGCTCCCGACTTCGTCGTCTCCCTGGTCATGTCCCACGTCCGTTGTCAGGTCATGGCCGACACCACGTGGCGCGCGGAGCAGGTTGCCGTCGGCTTGGCGTCGCGCCCGATCAGTAATGGCGTCGAGACGCTGAATGAGGGTGCGAGACGTGACCCGGGTGAGAGCGAACGCGCCGGCCAGTGCCGCCAGAAGCCCGGCGGCCACCGCCGCAGCCACTGCGCCGCGCGACACACTGCCCGACGACAGCGGGACCGCCGACACCAGCAGCCCCCACGACACCGCGAGGCTCAGCAGCGCGACGGCCACCGCCGTCACGAAGAAACGGGTTTGTAGCTTCACGTCGGGGAGACAGGGGGGGGCGCGGTCACGGCGTATCCACGAACTTGTATCCGAACTGGTTGATGGTCACGATGTGGTCCGCCGTGGCGGGGAGCTTCTCGCGGAGCCGTCGAATGTGCACATCGACCGTCCGCGTACCTCCCGTATAGTGATATCCCCAGACGTCGGACAGCAGCAGGTCGCGCGACAGGACGCGGCCCCGATGTTCCACCAGGTACTGCAGGAGCAGGAACTCTTTGGCCGTCAGACTGACCGGACGCCCGTCCTCGGTGACTTCGTGTCGATCGAGGTCGATCACGACGGGACCGAATCGCAGGACCTGGTCTGGGTCGTTCGGCTGGGTTCGCCGGAGCACGGCCCGCACCCGGGCCACCAGCTCCTTGGGGCTGAACGGCTTCGTCACGTAGTCGTCCGCGCCCAGCTCAAGCCCCTTGACGCGGTCCTCTTCATGCGCGCGAGCGGTCAACATGATGATGGGCGTCG
>CALBET010000630.1 GCA_937888665.1 uncultured Acidobacteriota bacterium | reverse complement strand
GCGCGAGGAACACCGTTTCCGCGAGGTGGCGTTGCTGTGCGAGGAAAAGGGCACGCTGATGATCCAGCCCCGGTTTCCGCGGCAGGTCGGCGACGAGCTGGAGTTTGACGCCACCATGCTCAACCTGGCGCCAGCCGACGAGGTGCAAGGCTCCGTCGGCGCCGACTTCCACTCTCTGCTGGCCCAAGCGGTGCGCCATACCATCGAAGCCAACGGTTTCCTGGTCGTCGAAAAAGGCGGATGGGACCCTCCGGACGAGCCCTACTGCCTGTTCATCTTGACCGCCGACGGCGACAACACGATCAGTGTGATCGAGACAGCGCCACAGCCCCGCGAATCTGAACTATGGGCACCACACAACATTCCTGGCCTCGCAGGCGCCACGCTGCAAGCACCAGCAAGCGACGAGACCATCGAGGCGGTACCGATGATCATGATGAGCGCGATCGGTACCTGGGGCCTTCAGCCCTGCGATCTTGCCCTCACCTTCGGAACACGCTGACCGCATCGAATCGATCCCCACTGCTGAATGGCGAGGCGGCAGGCTCGCTGCACTGACGAGCCGTTGCAGAGATCAGCCAACCTACGTTCACAGCGGCCCGCCACGACCGCTGATCTCAAAGCCGCGCTGCCCAGAGCCCATGTCCACAAGCGACGAGTAACTCACCTCCGTGCTGTCGAACGCACGGTGAAGTCACCGATATGTCCCGGGCATCCGACTCACATAGCGGTGTCAGCCGCCGTGACTACGATCGACGATCGACGGATATCTGCCGGTCACCGAAAAGGAGGGGGCAATGCGCAGCACATCGAGTGGTGCCCCGCGGCTGGCAAGCAGCGCCGAGCGTCGCGTCTATCAGGCGCTGACCGATCAGGTCCAACCCGACGATTTGGTTGTCGCGGGCCAGCGAGTCACTGATCACCTCAAGGATCACGAGGTGGATTTCGTGGTCGCGATCGAGGGTGCGGGCATCGTCTGCGTCGAAGTCAAGGGCGGCGAAGTCTGGCACGACGGCGAGCGCTGGCACCAGGTTCGCGGCGGCACGCAGTACAGCATCGAGCCCGTTCGTCAGGCCCGCGAAGCCTGTTACGCTCTGCGCGATTACATCGAGAACGATCCCCGCTGGACTCAAGGCCGGCTGCGTTGGGACCACGTCGTCGTCCTGCCCAACACCGAACTGCCCGCCGACTTCGCGCTTCCGGACTGTCCCCGGTGGAAGGTCATCGACCGCGCGGACCTGCCCTCCCTAGTCAACAAGCTGCGCCACGTTCTCATCCGCCAGGAACTCGACCGTCCGCTGCTGACCGAGGCCGGCATCGGCCAACTCACCACCGCGCTCAGCGGCCGCGGACTCCCCCAGCGCGACGTCGTCTCCCGCGCTTTGGCCAATGAGGACGCCGCCGACGCGCTCACCGATCACCAGGCCTTGATCCTCGACGCCATCCGACTGCTCAACCGCGTCGAGGTGCGCGGCGGCGCCGGCAGCGGCAAGACATTCCTGGCCATGGAGCACGCCCGCCGGCTGTCCCAGCGCGGCCAACGCGTCGCGCTGGTCTGCTACTCCCACGGTCTGGCGTCCTACCTCGAACGCATCACCGCCACCTGGCCGCGGCGCCAACAACCGGCCTACGTCAGTGAGTTCCACGCACTCGGCGTGCAATGGGGTGCACCCGAGGGGCCCGACGAAACGGTCCGCAACGACGCGACCGTCCAGTTCTGGGAGCACGACCTGCCGCGCCAAATGGCAGACCTGGCAGCGCAACTCGAACCAGGTCACCGGTTCGACGCGGTCGTCGTCGACGAAGCACAAGATTTCGCCGACGCCTGGTGGCTTCCGTTACTGGCCGCGCTCAAGGACCCCCTCGACGGCGGTCTGTACGTTTTCACCGACGAGGGGCAGCGGGTGTTCGACCGTCACGGCTCCCCGCCGGTGCCGCTGGTGCCGCTGGTGCCGCTGATCCTCGACCAGAACTTGCGCAACACGCGCCAGATCGCCAACGCTTTTCAGCCGCTGGTCGATCACCCGATGCGTTTCCTGGGCGGCGACGGACCTGCCGTGACCTTCCAGGCCTGCGACCGCGCCGACGCGCTCGATGTAGGCGACGATCAGATCGAGGCTCTACTCGAACAAGGCTGGCGCCCTGAGGAGCTCGCGCTGTTGACCACCGGAAGCCGCCATTCCGAACAGGTCGAACGGCAAAAGGATGGCCCCAAGGCCTTCTGGGACACCTTCTGGGACACCGAGCAGGTGTTCTATGGCCACGTCCTGGGGTTCAAGGGACTCGAGCGACGCTGCGTCGTGCTCGTCGTCAACGAGGACGGCAAGTTCGAGCGCTCCCGCGAGCGGCTCTACGTCGGGCTCTCACGCGCCCGCGATCAGCTCGTCGTGTGTGGCGACCCCGACTTCGTCCGCGAAGTTGGCGGCCCGACGCTTGCTCACCGGCTCAACCTTCGGTAGCCGTCGGATACCGGGATATCGATAGTAGGACTCTGTGGCCCATACCAACGAACTGCAATCTTGCGCCTGGGTGACACGATGAACCCGATCGCCGGTTGGTACGTCGACCCCGCAGGATCCGGTCAGCAACGCTACTTCGACGGCACCGCCTGGACTCATCACTACGCACCGGCGCAACCGCACCGACCCGCACCCGCTGGGTGGTATCCGGACCCGTACGGTCAACCCCGCCAACGGTACTGGGATGGCCAGCGGTGGACTGACAGGTACACCGAAGCTCGGCCCAACGACGAAGCAGTGCGGGCACGCGCGGACCAGCAGCACCGCTGGATATTGGAGGGCGACAGTCGCGGCATCTACGGAGAGGAGGGCGCCGATCTGATGCGCGACTTCACCGAGCCGCCGCGCCAACCACTCGGCGAGACCGCCACAGTAGCGCAGGTCGCCTACAACGATGCAGACCTGACTGCGATGCTGAGCGAGCAACCGCCCCTGTGGCCCGCCACATCGTTTGTGTCCGTGATGATTCAACGCCGCGGAGCTGTCATGCCCCAGGCTGCGACAGGTCAAGCTTGGATCCGCCGATCCCGAAGGGATGGAACTCTCAGTCCCGGAGGCAAAGATCGAGCTGGGCGTCATCCTGTGGGGGCTTGACCCGATCTTCAGCCAGATCACAGATTTGATCAAGAGCTCCGGATTCCAAACCATGTTCGGCGACCACTATGACGAGGCCGAGGCTGAACTCATCGTGCTCGCGGCCAATCGGCTCATGGACTGTCACGAGGAGGTTCTTAGCCGCGCTGAGCAGAACCGCCGAATACCTGTCCCAATTGAATTCCGCCGGCTACAAAGAGCTCTCGGTGAAACACTCGTGGAACTCCTCGCGGCGTTCGATAACTTCATCGACGGCATCATCAACCGACTAGCGA
>CALBET010000629.1 GCA_937888665.1 uncultured Acidobacteriota bacterium | reverse complement strand
GAACGGGGACCGCTGTCGATCCGCAGATGGCCCGAAAAACACCACTCACCTAGTAATCCTTGGGGGACTGATCTTGGCTGTTCCCTCAATGTTGAGGTGTTCTGGGATGGCCGGGTTCTGACGTCATCAATATCTTGTTTTCGAGCAAGAGCACTACCGCTTGGCCGTTGGTTCGAGCCATGACGTGATCACTTCACCATTGGCCGTCAGCCGCGAGGTGCCATACCAATGCACGCACCCAGGCGAGTTGGGCAACAGACACGACGTCTTCGTGTGGCTCGGCGCCGGCCTCCTCGAATCGAACGCGAACAAATTTTCCCTTGGCCAGCCGCTGCAGGAATTTCTTGTCGATGCGGTAGAGCGCATTTCCATCCTTTGAAGTGCTGTTCTCGAAACGAAAGCGCTCTCCATCGATCAGGAACGTTGCCGCTCCGATTCCCGAGAATCCACCGACGGTGATTACCATCGAACGCTTCTTTCGGGGGCTCCACGAAGCCCAGATATTGAAGTCCACGTCTGCGAGTCGCACGCCCGCGAGGTAGACTCTGTGCACCCCGTCGAACGCATCAAACCAGTGTGAGACGTGGGCGGAAGGCAGTCGCTCCCGAAGCTCAGCGTCATCTTCAGCCGCTGCCTCTCCGGCGATCCAAAGACTTGCCACCACCAACAACGCAACGCTCGCCCGCATGTTCGTTCCTCGCTCTCCGCACGTGAGGGCCACAGGTTACCCCAGGTTTGCAATTGCGGTCAGGTGGACGACTCTCGGCTATCGGCCAAAGACCGGTCAGTTCAAGACCGCCGAGCCCTGCTGCACGAGGCCAGACAGAGAGGTCGACGCCCAGGCGGCAATTACCTCCGTCGTGGCTCAGGGCTTTCCGGGTCCGCGCCACCGGTCCATAGCGAAGCCGCGCCGCGCACCGTAGGTGCGTTGCGCCGGCGGCAAGCGTGAAGAGGGTCCTTCCGAGCCACGCGCGGCTCGGTCGGATTCGACTCGGGTCCACGTGCTGCTTACAAAACGGCTCAACGGGTGGGAGCTCAGCTGCGAGCCGGGCGAATCATTGCGTTCTCTCGCCCGGAGCGGTACTCTCGAATACCCGACGGACGTCGTCGACGACGGGACTAGGCGAGTCAGCTGCAGCGACTTGTTCCCCCGCCGATTAGGTTCGGGCGCTGGACTCCCGCGATGGTGGGCACCGCGCCGATTGGCCGGGGCCACGCCCCGGACGATGGTGCGCATGCCGCCCGACAGTCGCCGCGCCGTCGAGAGGTTGGTGGGGTCCATCACGCGTGTGGCGGCCGGGTTCCGGTGCACCAGGGCGGCGGGAGGTGATTCCGTCCGTGTCGTGTCGCGTCGCTTTGCGATGATGGTGTGTGGATGAGCTGGGTCACGCGCGCGACCGCGTCACACACCGATCGATGAGCGAGTTGGGCGTGTGAGCCGAGAGGTTCTGGCGCAAGCGTGCAGCCTATTCGCGGGTCACTGTGTTGCTTGGAAGGGCTCACGCGCACGATGTGATGGTCGCCCAGCGAGCGGCGTTGCGTGGTCCGCCGAATCCCTTCGGTCCCGGATGAATCCACTCTCGTGCGAAGCGCGGTAGGTGGGTTGGAAGACCGCGGCGAGCCGGTCGTCGAAGAGCCGCTGGACAGAATGCTCGGGTCGGGGCTCGATGGTTGACCGGTCTTCCCGTAGGGAAGTCGGAGCACATTGCATGCAGCGCAGGGCCACCGGCGAGGGAAGTCGGAGCACATTGCATGCAGCGCAGGGCCACCGGCGACGGGACGGAGCGGTGACGCGAGGGTCGTTGGATGCTCAAATCCGCCGCCAGTGTCGCGCGGCTCAGTCGCATTGCCGGAGGGTCCGCGTAGCAGTTGAACACGTCGCATGGGGCGAAACAGAGTGGGCGCTGCGGTGCTGGTTGGGCCGACGCGCCCACGTGTCACCCGGTGCAGGGAGTTGAGGCACTCGCTATGTGTCAACGTCGTTCGATGCTGAGTTTCAATCCAAGAAGGGCGCCGTAGACTCTGCGATCGCCCCGGGTGCGCAAGATGACCTCATGCTCGCCGGCGCCCTTGCCGACAAGCTCTCCGATGGAGGTTGACCACTGGCCGATCGGATCTCCGGCGTCGAACTCGTCCTCATCTTCCACGAGGAAGGAGACTCGTTCCGTGCTCTTGATCGACGCAAATGGGAAGACAACAGGTGCCTGCCAGGATGGTGCGAGTGTATCCGAGGCGCGGGCCAGGACCGTCTTTCGGCCGAGGGCGTCGACGAAGATCAGCTGGGGATCCGGAGCCTCCACGAAGCCGGAACCCGCAACAATCAATTGGCCCCACCCGAGCACGCTATCCACAGCGACTCTTGATAGACTGCTGAGGAGACTCTGCGCCTCGCGTCGAGATGAGCAGCGGCCGATACCGTCCCATGGGTCCAGATTCAACTTGCAAGGCAAGATGGCTGCCTGCCGAATTGTTACGATGTAGGTGGCCGGTTCCGTGGCGAGAAGGCGCTCGCGGACATAGTCAGTCTCGAACCCCATCTTCAAGGCTTCTCGGTAGAGGCTTGGCGAGGCATTTGAGTCCGCCCTCCCCATTAGTTCCGCAAAGGCGATTTCCTTTGTGCAACAGCTCGTCTGAAATCGAGACGCGACCTCGAAGTGGCCTTGCGCTGCGCTCCAATCGCGGCGCCGCATTGCGTCGTTGCCTCGAACACGATGCTCTCCTGCCAGTTTCTCCGAGTTGGCGAGGGCCCTTTCCAACAAAATCGCGCCGTCATCGGTGGGATGGAACTCCTGGGCAGTGGTAAGGGCGTCCACGGCGGCAGGGTAGGAACCTTCGGCGAGGAGCGACTCGCCTCGCTTGAGCGATTCTACACCCCATTGTTGCTGCGCGTTCAGGAGCTGCTGACCGCATCCACTGGATTCGTCGAGTAGATCACACGCCGTCGCGAGGCGCCGGACCGCCTCCTCGGTCCGGCCGTCGGCGAGAAGATCCAAGCCCAGAGTCTGTAGGCGAGTCCCTTCAGACTGGCGGGCCTTACCGAGCATTGCCATCGCCTCTTCGGTCGGATCATGGCCAACCGCGAGCTCAAGCTCAGAGAGGGCAGACTCGCCGTCGCCCATTGCAAGGTGACGCTTGGCTTCTCGGAGGTGGTATGCACCTGCCGCTCGCTTTGCGCCTTCGAGTTCCGCGCGAATCAGGTTGAGTTCAGCAACGTCGGTCTCGTCCTTCAGCGCCGTTTCGTACTCGGTGACCGCTGTGTCCCAGTCCCCTCGAGCAGCGGCTTGCTCCCCACGGTCGCGGGCTGTCGCGCAACCGCCGACGACGAAGGCGAGCCCGATGAAGACCAAGAGGCCGAGCACTGTTGCTGGGTAGACCCATGGCGGACACTCGGACCGCTCGTGTTTCGGGTATTCGTTCATGCGCAATCGTAGCCAAGACGGGGCATTTCGGAAAGTAGCGGTGCTTCTCACCGCCACCTTCCGTTGTGCGATCAGCCAAGTTGTCGACCGTGCCGTAAGGTGCGGTCGCCGGCTGCAGCGTGGCAGCGGCCGTTCGAACTGAGAGGACCCAAAAACCCGCGACCGCGCAAGCAAGGTCGCGAGAGCGGGGGAACGGGTGGGAGCACAGCTGCGAGCCG
>CALBET010000628.1 GCA_937888665.1 uncultured Acidobacteriota bacterium | reverse complement strand
CATCTCGGTCACCGTGGAGGTGAGTGGGGGGACCACCGACGCGAGCACCACGCCGGACACCGCCTTCATGTCCAGACCACGCTCCTCGAACAGCCGGCCCACCAGCACCCTGAGCTCGTCCGCCGTTCTGTCGCGTAGCGTCGCGAGCCGCCAGCTCTGGGTGAGGACCTCACCCTCGAAGATGCCAAGGACGATGTTGGTGTTGCCGACGTCAACCGCGAGCAGCATCGTCCCCCCTCAACAACTCTCACGACAACAGCTGTGCCACCGTCCGGGTGTCGAGGCGCGCCCCTCCGCGCCAGACCCGAGGACCGCGCTTCAGGGTCCTACTGACCCACCTGGGCCCGTACCTGTCGGACCGCGCCACCGGTCAACCGTTCGAGGCGCGAGCCGACACGAACAAGCAGCGCGCCGTCCTCATCGATCCCCGCACTCACCCCGCGATGCCGGACCTGGCCCGACATCCACTCCACCGTGACGCCGCGGCTCGACGGAGCGAACGACTCCCAGCGAGAGAGCAGGCCAGCCGTCGCTCCGGATTCCACCTCGGCGTAGCGGCGCGCCACGGCGGCGAGCACCTCCACGAGCAGGCCCGCCCCATCGACCGCCCGACCGGTCACGCCCTGGATCGAGGCGGCAACATGCGCCAGGTCGGCGGGCCACGCCGTGTCGCGCAGATTGATACCGATACCGACAATGACCCGCGCGCCGTCCCGCTCAGTGGTCGCTTCGGTGAG
This sequence comes from uncultured Acidobacteriota bacterium, assembly GCA_937888665.1. GTDB lineage: Bacteria > Acidobacteriota > Vicinamibacteria > Vicinamibacterales > UBA8438 > UBA8438. Next base: position 3,171 of record CALBET010000628.1, on the reverse strand, counting down.
AATACCGGCCAGTTTCCGCGATTCCCCGTCGGCCGTCACCACCACATCGTTCGGCCATTCGAGCGAGGCGTCGAGGCCCACCGCCGTCGCCAGCGCCTCGGCCACCGCGACCCCAGTCGCCAGTGTCAGTACCGGCGGCGGCCGCATCACCCGGAGCAGGATCGACACATACAGGCCGCTGCCGGGCGGCGAGAACCACTGGTGCCCGTGGCGCCCGCGACCGTCGGTCTGCGCGTCGGCCACGACCACCGTGCCATGTCGGGCGCCACCTTCGGCGAGTTCGGCGACCACGTCGTTGGTCGACCCCACCGTCCCGACGTGACGGACACCCCCGGCAAACGGCCCCAACCGGGACGCGGCGGCACGGAGCTGTGCGTCGAGGTCACCCGGTCGCACGCGTCAACTCGAGCGCCACAGTGACCCGCGGCGCGGCATGGGTCAACACGTCCACTGACGCATATTGGGCAGCCCCGCCAACACGCACGGCGTGCCGAGCACCAACGTCCCCGTTGTCTGGTGCTCGCCCAGGATGACCGCCTCCGTGGTCAGGTCACCCCAGCGCACATCGTCGGCCAGGGCGCGCCGCACAATTGCTCGATAGGAGGCCGGATCGAGCGAGGTGAACGTCACGACTGTCACCGCCCCAACTCCGCCAGCAGTTGCTCGAGCTGCGCCTGACGCCGCTGCGCAACCTCCAGCTGGGCCTCCGCCTCGGCCACCACGGCTGGCGCCGCCCGCTCCCGAAACTGCGAGTTCCCCAGCTTCCCGTTCAGTGAGGCGAGCTGCTTCGCCAGCTTGCCAAGCTCACGCTCGGCCCGCGACGTCTCGGCCGACTGATCGACGATACCGGCCAGCGGCAGATGTAGCCGCATGTCCCCCACGACCCGGCGCACCGTATCGGCGTCCTGCTCTACCGAGTCCGCGAAAGCGAACGACTCGAGTCTGGCGAGACGACGCAGATACTCTGCATGTGCCTCGAGCACCGCACGGTCGGCGGCGCTCGCTCCTTCGATCAGCAACGTCAGCTTGCGCGACGGCGGCACCCCAAGCTCGGCTCGGACCGTGCGCACGGTGGTCGTCACCTCCTGCAGCAACTCCAGCACCGTCACGGAGGCCTCATCGCGCCAGGCCGGTTGCTCGGCCGGATACGCCGCCCGAGTAATGGTACGCGCCTGGCCGTCTGGCGTGAGTCCCTCGCCGACCCCCTGCGGCAAGGTCTGCCACAGCTCCTCGGTGACGAACGGCATGAACGGATGGAGCAGACGCAACACGTGGTCATGCACCGTCAGGAGCACCGCGATGGCCCGACCCCGCTCCGCCCCGTCCGCCTCCAGATGCGGCTTGACCAGCTCGATATACCAGTCGGCGTACTCGTGCCACACGAAGTGGTACAACCGGTCCGCCGCCACGTCGAACCGATAGTCTTCGAGGGCCTGTGTCACCTCGCCCGCCAGCCTGCTGACCCCGTGCAATATCCACCGGTGAATCGTTTCGAGCGTCTCCAGCGCCGGAACCTCAGGCCGCACGGTCAGCGAGTCCGGTAGATTCATCAGCACGAAGCGGGAGGCGTTCCAGATCTTGTTCACGAACTGCCGATAGCCCCGCAACCGCCCCTCGGACAGCGAAATGTCCATACCGGGCGACGCGAGCGCGGCCAGCGTGAAACGAGACGCGTCGGCGCCGATTTCCTCCATCAACTCCAGCGGATTGACGACGTTCCCTTTCGATTTGCTCATCTTCTGCCCGTGCGCGTCACGCACGAGCGACGTGATGTAGATCGTCTTGAACGGCACCTCGCCGGTGAACTTCAGCCCCATCATCATCATCCGGGCGACCCAGAAGAAGATGATGTCCAGCCCGGTAATCAACACCGTGGTCGGGTAATAACGCGTCAAGTCGGCCGTCTGCTCAGGCCACCCCATGGTACTGAAGGGCCACAACCCCGAGCTGAACCAGGTATCAAGCACGTCAGTGTCCTGACGCAGGGCCCCGCCGCAGGCGCAGCGCGCCGGCGCCTCGTCCTCGACAGTCACGCTGTCGCACTGGTCGCAGTACCAGGCCGGTACACGGTGCCCCCACCAGAGCTGCCGCGAGATGCACCAATCGTGAATGTTGGTCATCCACTCGAAGTAGGTGCGAGCCCAGTTGTCCGGAACGAAACGGGTGCGGCCATCCTTCACGGCGGCGATCGCCGGCTCGGCCAGTGGGGCGATTCGCACGAACCACTGGGTCGATACCAGCGGCTCCACCACGGTGTCGCACCGACTGCAGTGCCCGACGGCGTGCCGATGGTCCTCCACCCGTTCAAGCAGCCCGTCCGCCTCGAGTTGCTCGACCACCGCCCGTCGAGCCGCAAACCGATCCTGTCCGGCGAACGAGCCCGCCTCGCCGGTCATCCGACCGTCCTCCCCGATAACGACGATCTGTTCCAGATCGTGGCGCCGGCCGATCTCGAAGTCGTTGGGATCGTGCGCGGGCGTGACCTTGACCGCACCGGTGCCGAACGCCTGATCCACGAACGCATCGGCAATCACCGGCAACTCCCGGCCGAGGATCGGCAGACGCACGGTCTGCCCCACAAGGTCCCGGTAGCGATCATCGTCTGGGTGGACCGCCACGGCCGTGTCACCGAGCATGGTCTCGGGACGTGTGGTGGCCACGGTGACGGCGCGATCGCCCCCTAGTGTCGGATAGCGGATGTGATACAGCTGGCCCGCCTGTTCGGTGTGCACGACCTCCAGATCGGACAGCGCCGTCCGACACCGGGTGCACCAGTTCACGATGTACTTCCCGCGATAGATCAGGCCTTCGCGATACAACGTCACGAACACGTGGCGCACGGCGCGCGAGAGATCCTCGTCGAGTGTGAACCGCTCGCGGCTCCAGTCGACCGACGAGCCGAGGGTCCGCATCTGGTTGGTAATGGTGCCGTGGCTCTGCTTGCTCCACTCCCAGACCCTGGCCTCGAACGCGTCCCGTCCGAGTTCGTGCCGGGTGGTCCCTTCCGCCGCGAGCTGCTTCTCCACGACGTTCTGGGTGGCGATCCCGGCATGGTCCGTGCCTGGCAGCCACAGGACGTCGTACCCAAGCATCCGTTTCCATCGACACACGATATCGGGGAGGGTCTGGTTGAGGGCGTGCCCGATGTGCAGCACACCCGTGACGTTGGGT
>CALBET010000627.1 GCA_937888665.1 uncultured Acidobacteriota bacterium | reverse complement strand
CATGACGCTGTCGGGTGGCCAGAAACAGCGGCTCTTCATCGCCCTCGCGCTGATCAACGACCCCGAGCTGGTCTTTCTCGACGAACTGACGACCGGTCTCGACCCGCAGGCCAGACACACGATCTGGGACCTGGTGCGTGACATCCCGACCCGCGGCAAGACGGTCTTTCTCACGACACACCTCATGGAGGAAGCGGAGCGTCTGTGCGATCACGTCGCCATCATCGACCACGGACGCATCATCGACCATGACACGCCGGCCGGGCTGGTGGCCCGACACTGCCCCGAGCGATCGGTCATCGTGTCCACGACCCACCCCGACGCGGCGTCGCGTTTCGACGCCCTCTCGTCGGTCGATACCGTGACCGCCGTGGACGACCAGCTGACCATTCGCGGACACGGGACAGATCTGGTCACCGAAACGATTCACTGCCTCTCGGAACATGGGATGCGTGTCACGGCGTTCCGCACAGAAGAACCGACCCTGGAAGATGTCTTCCTGACACTGACCGGCCGGTCGGTCCGAGAATGACACCGATGCCCGTGCCCGCCGCGCTGCGCAGTCTCGCAAAGCTGACCTGGCTGGAGATCAAGATCTTCGTGCGGGAGCCGATGGGACTGATCGGCAACGTCGCCATTCCGGTCGGCATCTTCGTCGTGCTCGGCCGTACCGTGGGTTCGAGACTCGGCGACGTGACGTCCGGCTTCGCCTCACAGCTGCGGGTCGGTCTGCCGGTGTTCGCCGCCATCTTCATCGCGATCAATACGGTGCTGTCGTTGGTGGCGATCATCGCCATCTATCGTGAAGGCGGGATTTTGAAGCGGCTGCGGGCGACACCGTTGTCTCCCATCACCATCCTCGTCGCTCACGTCCTGGTGAAGCTGATCTTTACCGCCGTCACGGTGACCGTGATGATTCTCGTCGGACGCCGCTACTATCCCGCGGGCACCGAGGTCCCCATCGTGTCGTTCACACTGGCGCTGCTGCTGAGCACGTGGAGCATTCTGTCCCTCGGGTTCATCATCGCGAGCCTGGTGCGCACCGCGCGATTCGCGCCGCCAGTAGGCAGCCTGGTCCTGTACAGCATGCTGCCCTTCTGCGGGCTCTTTCGGCCCATCGACGACTTCCCCGCCGGCCTGCAGATGGTCGCGAGAGCGCTGCCGCTCACGCCCGCAGTGTCTCTGCTATCGGGGATCTGGCAAGGCAACCCCTGGTCGGCCCACCTGGGCGACGTGGCCGCGCTGGTCGCCGTGTTCGCGGTGTGCACCCTCATCGCGTCGCGCGTGTTTCGGTGGGAGTAGGTCTTCCGTGAACACACCCCCCTGGCGGGCGAGCGGCCTGCTGTTCGAGAACTGCAACTGCGATCTCCTCTGCCCCGGCCATGTGTCCTTCAAGCAGCCATGTTCCCACGACCGCTGTCAGGGCCACTGGGCGATGCATCTCGACGACGGCCGGTTCGGCCAGGTCGACCTGGCCGGCGTCAACGCGGCGATCGTCTTCGACGCGCCGCGGCGCATGTACGACGGCGGCTGGACGCAGGCCTGCTTCATTGACGCGGGCGCGACCGCGGCGCAACGCGCGGCCCTCGACGACATCCTGTCCGGCCGAGCCGGCGGCCCGTGGGGCCTCCTCACCCGTTTCGTCGAGACCCGGCTCGATACGCAATTCGTCCCGATGCGGTTCGTGGACAACGGTCGTGAAAAACGGCTCACGATTCCCGACCTGTTCGACACCGCGGTAACGGCCATCCGCGGTGCGGACGGGCAGTCAGACGCGCACATCGAGAACCTGCACAACGTCATCCACGGTCCCACGCACACACTGGCGCGCGGACGCACCCGGTGCACCCACCCCAATTTCGATTTCCTCAATGAACGGACCCACGCCCTGTACTCGCACTTCTCGTGGGAAGGCAAAGAGTAGCCGGGACTCCGGTGGGCGGAATTCCGGCGGGTATCGGCGATAATCATCTGGAGTTGATGTCGTCTGCCTCCGCTCGTGCCCCATCCTGCACCCGCGCGCCATGTTGATCGACGCCCGCGAACTACCTGACGACCACGTCATCGAATCGGATATCTGCATTGTCGGTGCCGGGGCCGCCGGTATCTCGCTCGCGCTCGCGCTGGACGGCACGCCCTGGTCGGTGTCGCTGCTGGAGAGTGGCGGGTTCGTCTATGACGACGCGGTCCAGTCGCTGTACGACGGCCAGGCCGAGGGAGACCTGCTGGAACCGGGCCAACGTTACCTCTCGCGGTCCCGGTGGCGATACTTCGGCGGGGCCACCAACAACTGGACCGGTCTGTGTGTCCCCCTCGCGACAACCGATTTCGAAC
>CALBET010000626.1 GCA_937888665.1 uncultured Acidobacteriota bacterium | reverse complement strand
GCAAGGGCCGCCGGCCCGATAGATTACCCCGTGTCCGGAGAGGCAGCCATGACTCAGCGACACTCGATTGTTCTGATACTCGTCAGCCTGTTGGTGCTTACTGCCGGCTTCCCGCTTGGTGCGCAACCGCCGACCTACACGGAAGTCGAAGGTTGGCCCGACCCCGCGACCTCGGCCGCCGGTACGCCCGCCGCCTGGAACTTCGGCCAGGTGTCCGGCGTGGCCACCACTGCCAACGGCTACATCCTCGTCCTGCATCGCGGCGCCCAGCCGATCATGCTGTTCGACAGCGGCGGCCGGTTCGTCCGCGCCTGGGGCGACGGTCTGTTCAGTAACGGCAAGGTCGGGGCCATCCCGTCTGATGACCGGCAGCCGGGGCAGTCCGGCTATACCGCCGTCTACGGGGCGGCCGGGTGCCACGCGTGTGGTGCCCATGCGATTCGTGTCGATCCCGATGGCAATATCTGGGCGGTCGACGCTCCCGGTCACGTCATCTACAAGATGGACCCGACCGGGCGCGTGCTGATGGAGCTGGGCTCGAAAGGGGTCTCCGGAGTGAGCCGGACCACCTTCAACCTCCCGACCGACGTTGCCTTTGGTCCTGGTGGCGAGGTCTATGTCAGCGACGGGTACGGGAACGCCCGGGTCGTCAAGTACACCGCCGACGGTCACTATGTGCTCGAATGGGGCTCACGCGGGACCGGTCCTGGCGAGTTCGGCCTGCCGCACAACCTGGCCGTCGATCGCGCCGGTCAGGTCTACGTCACCGACCGCGACAACCAGCGTGTGCAGGTGTTTACATCGGATGGAGGGTTTATCTCCGAGTGGCCTGACATCGGAGGCAACTCAGCGCTCGCGCTGACCACGGGCGACAACCAACAGCTTTGGACCGGGGGTACGTTGCGTGATCTCGATGGAACGGCGGTGGCGACCTTGCCCGGGGGCAACGGCGGTCACGGCATGACCGTCTCCGGCGGAGACGTGTTCGTGGCTCAGCTCGCCGGTCGCGCGCAGAAGTTCGCTGGGCCCCAAACCCCGTGAGCCGGTAAGGCGAGCAGGGACAAGAGGCGTCCCGCGTCGTCCGGCGGCGGCGGACCGTAGCCATCCAGACGCGGCTGGGCCCCAGCCTGGGCCTCCGTCTGATCGGGTCCTCAGGTCACCATGGCGGCCCTGGTAACCGCTCAACGTTAACAACCATCTGCAGCAGCTCGACGGGGTCACCGAACTGGGAGTAGATGGCCACATCAGCGGCATCCCGGCCATAGGCCACGGCCACGCGCCCGCCGTGCAAGTTGTGTTGTGTCGGGTCGCACGTGTACCACCGCCCGCCGACGTAGACCTCGAACCACGCGTGCAGGTCCATCGGCTGAAGCGCCTCCAGGTACCCCACGACCATTCGCGCCGGAATCGACACTGCGCGACAGAGTGCGATGCCCAGATGGGCCATGTCCCGGCAGACGGCCTCTGACCGCTCGTTCACTTCGACGGCACTGATAATCTGCTGCCCAGCTCCGGGCACGAACTGCAACGTCTCGCGGATGTACCTGACAATCGCCGTGCACTGGTCGTACCCGGGCGCCCACCCGGCGACGAGTGACGACGCCATCTGCGTGAAACGATCGGATTCGCAGTACCGACTCGGGAGCAGGAATGGCAGCGTGTCGTCAGGCAGGCACTGCACCTCAACGAACGGTGCACCTGGGGCCGCATCGGCGGCATCGGCCGCTTCGATATCGGACGACGTGCGAATCGTAAATGGCCCGGGAGGCGCAACCAGCCGTTGACACAGGTTGCCGAACGGATCGGTGAACTCCGCGACCGGCACGCTGGGCAACAGCACGTACTGCTCGCGGGCGACCCATTGTTGCGCGCCGCTGCGTGGCCGCAGCATGAGCAAGAACGGCGTCGCCACGTGCGCGTTGAATTCGAGCGAGCAGGACGCGTGCAGCCACATGACCCGGCCAGTCTGTCACACGCAGGTCATCGCGCGCCCTAGGGGACTAGGTCGAAAAATTCTTTCTGGGTAGAATCCTGCCATCGCACCGCGCATCGACAGTGCCGACAGTGAGCCCGGAAGGCCGTCGGCGAAAGGAGCAACAGATGAACCGACGAATTCCGCTCTTCGTGCCGGCGCTGCTCGTGCTCGGCGTGACCGCGGCCGCGGCCCAGACCTTCGAACCACCGCGTCTGGCTGACGGCAAGCCGGACCTCCAGGGCGTCTGGGATTTCCGTACCCTCACGCCACTGCAACGTCCCGAGAGCCGGGCCGATCAGGCGGTGCTGACAGCTGAGGAGGTCGCCGAGCTCGACTCGCAGTCGGCGGCGCGCGAGGCGGCCGCCTTCGCGCAGAGCGAGGTGCGAGAGGAGCCGCTGCCGGTCGGCGGTGATGTGGGCGCCTACAACAGCTACTGGGTCGACCAGGGGGCCTCGGTCGTCGAGGACCAGCGCACGTCGCTCATCGTGGATCCGCCGACCGGGAGGCTGCCGGACCTGCAGCCTGGCGTCGATCTGGCGACCCTGTCGCTCGGTGAGGACTTGCCGGGCACGCGCCCCGTGCGGGTGCGTGTGGCGGGGATCGGGACTGACAGCTGGCATGACCGCGGGTTGTCCGAACGGTGTCTGCTGGGGTTCAACTCCGGTCCGCCGGTCGTGCCAGCCGGCTACAACCAGAATATCCAGATCTTCCAGACGTCTGACCATGTCGTGATCCTCCACGAGATGGTGCACGACGTCAGAATCGTGCCGCTCGATGGCCGAGATCCGCTTCCCGACAACATGCGCCAGTGGATGGGCGATTCGCGGGGGCACTGGGAGGGCGACACCCTGGTCATCGAGTCGAGGAACTTCACTGACAAGACCGCCAGCTTCAACCCGTCGGTCGTGACGGCCGCCGGGACCGGTGTCACGCTGCAGTTGACCGAGCGGATCAGTCGCCTGGCGGACGACACGTTGCTCTACGAATACACGGTCAACGACAGCGACACGTTCACACGGCCCTTCACGGCGGCGTTGCCGATGAAGCGCGGCGACCTGATGTTCGAGTACGCCTGCCACGAAGGGAACTACGGGTTGCCCAACATGCTGGCCGGAGCGCGCGTGGAAGAGGCGGCCGGACAGTAGTTTCACGGCGGGGCATCCCGTCTGGTGGCGTTGCTTCGTCGGTCACAGACCGCCTGTCTTTGAAACGTTTCGGGTCCAGGCGGCCCATCTAGACCCTCAACGTTCCGGCGCACGTCGCGCCGCGCATCCGGCACGAAGAGGCCGGACCCATCCAACGTGACAGTCAACTGATGTTTGGCGAACTCTGCCACCGCCTGTTCTCTTCTGTGCGCAATAACTGCGTGGTCGTGAGCCTGATCGCCCAGACAGCCCCGGTTTCCTGGAGTTGCGGCGCGCGCCACAAACGAGCTGCCAGACAGTCGGCAATGCCATCATGTACACGGCGAACAAGAAGGGTGGGCCGTGTGGGCCGCAGACAGCGTGTCTGGGGCTCGAAACGACTCGACTGCCTCTTCAATTGTCACAATCGCTGCGGTCACCCCATCCTGCTCGAACGCGCACATGACCCTGATCGGCTGGCTCCCGACGAGCGCGTGTTCCACGCGGTCGGGTCCAATCTATCAAGATTCCCTACTTGCGACGCCGTCTCCGGCTCCCGATGTGAAGCAGCAGCCTCCCCCTTCATGGCCCTGTCGAATCGGGATCGCTCTCAGAGCCAGGGCGCCAGGCGACGCTTGGACGCGGGTGAGCGCGTCGTCATCGCGTCGACCGACTTCATCCGCATCAGGGAATACCAGAGCCAGGTGGAGGGCCACGCCGACGACGCGGTCGTCATACAAAGCTCGGCCTGTGGCTCGCCCGGGGGCATCGAGGTGGTGTCCGGCGCGTACTGGGTGTGCTGAGCCGTCTCCAGCGCGTGAAGCATCGCATGCATTGACAGCCCATGGGCTGCCTCGTAATCTACGTGGGACGAAGGCATGTTTGGGAGTCGGCCTCTTTTTTTACCACGCTTTCAACCGGCGCATCGCCCGCTCGGCGCACCGGAAATACGCCGGTCCGACCGGGATGTGCGGGGCACTGACGCACCGACGCACTGACGCACTGCCGACCGCGAGCGTGTTCCGTTCGGCGCAGGAAGGATATCGATGGCAGGTGATGAGAGAAGAGCCGAGACGGGGAGCAGCCGCCGTCGCTTTCTGAAGGCGGCGACGCTGGGATCGGCGGGGGCCGTCCTCCGACCGACGACGCTGGCCGGGCAGGGCCGGTCCGGACGGATGCTGGGTGAGGGCGTCGGTGGTTATGGCGAGCGGTCAGCGTTCGAGACCACGTTGCGACGCGCGCGCGGGGCGCGTTACGACCAGGCGGCCGCCAGCCTCACGCCGCTGCAGGATCTGAACGGCACCATCACACCCTCGGCGCTGCATTTCGAGCGGCATCACGCCGGGATCCCCGCGATCGACCCGTCGGCGCACCGCCTCCTGCTCGACGGTCTGGTCGACCGGCCGCTGGTGTTCACGATGGCCGAGCTGCGACGGCTACCGGCGGTGACACGCGTCTACTTCGT
>CALBET010000625.1 GCA_937888665.1 uncultured Acidobacteriota bacterium | reverse complement strand
TCTGCAAGCCACCCCGCTCATGGTTGGGGGCGTCCTCTATATCAACACCCCGCTCTCACAAGGTGCCGCGATCGATGCGACCACCGGCAAGACGCTGTGGGCCTACAACCCCAAGAGCTACGAGGAGGGCACGACCTCGATGACCGTGACGTGGCGGGAGCGCGGCGTGGCCTATTGGACCGACGGCGCAGGGGAGGAGCGGATCTTCTGGGGGACCGGGAACGGGAGCCTCGTGTGTGTCGACGCGCAGACCGGCCGGCCGTGTGCGAACTTCGGCCAGAACGGCATCATCGACGCCATGACCGGGTTGCCACGCGCGGTACGAGAAGACCGCGATTACCTGAACGCCATGCTGTTCTCGATTCAGTCGCCACCGATTGTGGTGCGCGACACCGTGATTCACGGCTCGTCGGTGGCCGACCGGCGCATCACGAAAGAGGCGGTGCCTGGCTGGGTGCGCGCCTGGGATGTTCGTACCGGTGAGCACAAGTGGGACTTCCACACGGTGCCGGCCAATGGCGATGAGTTCGGCGCCGACACCTGGCTGGACGAATCGTGGCGGTACTCAGGCAACGCGAACGTCTGGTCGATGCTGAGCGGCGACGATGAGTTGGGCTACGTGTATTTACCGACCGGGACGGGGACCAACGACTACTACGGCGGGCACCGACTCGGGGACAACTTGTTCGCCGAGAGCCTCGTCGCGGTGGATATCGAAACGGGCCAGCGGGTCTGGCACTTCCAGGCCGTGCACCACGGGCTGTGGGACTACGACTTTCCGGCCGCGCCAAATCTTCTTGACATCACTGTCGACGGCCGGCCGGTGCGAGCCATCGCACAGGTGAGCAAGCAGGGTTTTGTCTACACGTTCGACCGCGTCACGGGCGATCCGATCTGGCCCATCGAGGAGCGCGCGGTGATTACCTCCCCCGCGATTCCCGGGGAAGTGCCTGCACCGACTCAGCCGTTTCCGACGAAGCCGGCGGCGTTCGAGTATCAGGGCGTGAGGGTCGACGATCTCGTGGACTTCACACCCGAGATTCGAGAGATGGCGTTGGAAGCGGTCAGCAATTTTCGACTTGGCCCGCTGTTCACCGCGCCGACTCTGGCCGAGGAGGGCGGTACCCAGGGGACGCTGTTCCGACCGACCGGCGGTGGCGCCGCGAGCTGGACCGGCGCGGCCGTCGACCCCGAGACCGGCATGCTCTACGTGCCGTCGAACAACAACCTTGGTGTCATCCAGTACTACACGCCGGACCCCGCGCTCGGGGGGAACCTCCGTTATACACATGGCGCGCCAGAATCAGCGCGGTTGAGTGAGGGCGACGGCGGTGGTCCGCGCATGCCGCAAGGCCTGCCGTTGCTCAAGCCGCCCTATTCGCGGATGACGGCGATCGACATGAACCAGGGCGAGCACGCCTGGATGCAGCCGCTCGGCAACGGCGACCGTATTCGCAATCACCCGTTGCTGCGCGATCTGAATCTTCCGCCGTTGGGAGGCGACGGTCGGGGGGGGCCGCTCTTGACCAAGACGCTGCTCATCAGCGCGCTGTCGGCGGGCGGCACGAACGGTGGACCGCGGTTGGTCGCACGCGACAAGACCACTGGCGAAGAACTGGGCTCGGTCGACCTACCCACCGGCGCGGTCGGCACGCCGATGACGTATCTCGTGGATGGCAAGCAGTACATCGCGCTGACCATCGGTGGCCAGCCTCCCAACCTGATCGCGTTCACACTACCTGATTAGGACACTGACTGGTCGAGCGCTTCACGTGACTGGTGAGCGGCTGTTTACCCATACCGCCGCACGCCCCATCCAGTCGAGTCCGTTGACCTACGAGGTCAACGGCACGCAGTTCGTGGCGGTGGTCGCCACCAATACCGTGCTGGCGTTCGCGCTCGGACCGGAGATGCCAGGG
>CALBET010000624.1 GCA_937888665.1 uncultured Acidobacteriota bacterium | reverse complement strand
ATTCCACTGGCGGATGAGTTGAAGCTTGTCGAACGGTATCTCGCGATCGAGCAGGTACGGCTCGGGCCTCGTCTACAGGTGACCGTCGACACCGATGCGCGGGCGGCGGCGTGCCTGGTGCCCCCGTTGCTGCTTCAGCCGGTCGTCGAGAACGCCATCGTGCACGGCGTGGGCCATCTCCTGGAAGGTGGCGCCGTGTCGCTCGCGCCCACGCAACCTGCCGCGACGCTTCGAATCGTGGTGACGAACCCGTGCGATCGTGACCGGCCGAAAAGCAAGGGCACCGGCCTGGGCTTGGGGCTCTTGCGAAAGCGGCTCACCGCGGAATTCGGGTCCCAGGCAACCGTTCACGCCGGTGAGGCGGACGGGCAATTTCAGGTGGTCATCGAAATGCCGGCGCGGAGGCCGGGTGGAGCACAACGTGATGACTGAACTGGTCGCGAAGAAGCTCGCCGTCGTGATCGTCGATGATGAGGCGCCTGCTCGCAACCTGTTGTGCGAACTGCTCGCGGCTCACCCGGACGTCGAAATGGTCGCGGAATGCGCCAACGGATTCGAGGCGGTGAAGGCGGTGGCCGAGCGTCATCCCGACCTCATTCTGCTCGATGTCCAGATGCCAAAACTCAACGGTTTCGAGGTACTGGAACTGATCGGTGAGGAGGTGGCGGTCATCTTCGTCACCGCATTCGACCAGCACGCGATCCGGGCATTCGAGGTCCACGCGGTCGACTACCTGCTCAAGCCATTCGACGCGGACCGTCTGTCCGCGGCGTTGGCGCGGGCCCGGGAGCGCATCGGACGGTCCGGAGACGCTCCCGGTTCGTGACATCGTCTCCACGGGACGCGGAGGGGGCAACGACCCCATCCAGCGGATACTCATCCGGGACCGCTCCAGGGTGCATGTCATCCCGATCGACCAGGTTGACTACATCGAGGCTCAGGACGACTACGTCGCGGTGAAGGCCGGCGAGATGAGCCACCTCAAGGAGCAACCGCTTGGCGACCTCGAGAAAGGACTCGACCCGAGCAGGTTCGTGCGGATCCACCGTCGGTATCTGCTGCAGATCGACCGGCTGGCCCGGATCGAGACGACGGTGAACAACAGCCGCATCGCGGTGCTCACGAACCAGACCCGGCTGCCGATCAGCCGTTCCGGGTATCGGCGGTTGACCGAGCTCCTCGAACAATGACGACCCTTGGGGTCAGCCGGCTGACTCAGACCACGCGGTCACCATCGGATGAAGACGCGACCCTGGTCGCGGCCAGTCAGCCGTCATCGCTTGAGGGCGGCGTAGCTGCACGCGGGCACGACCACATCGGCGATGAGTTTGGATAACCGGCTCGAGCGGATGATGGAGAGCCCCATCCGGTAGCCCGCCCCCCCCTCGTCGAGACGTCTGAGGTCCCAGCGGTCGTAGACCTCCACGAATCCATGTCTGCGCAAGAGTCGATTGGCCTTCCACGGGGTAAACCAGTGCACCGCGGGTGTTTCTGTATGGCCGATGAGGTGGGGTCTGGACCGACGTGCCCACACCATGATCCGACGCTTGACAACGTCGGGATACCACCCAAAAAGCGAAAACCTGGCGATCTCGTTCTGAAAGGGGGACATGGAGCTCGCGGCGCTGAACCAGAAGACCCCACCCGGTCTCAGCACCCTGAAGGCTTCGGCGAACGCGAGGTCGATGTCTGTCACGTGCTCCATGACCGAAAATGCCAGAACGATGTCAAACGACTCCGCGTCGAACGGGAGGGCTTCAGCCCTGCCGTTCGCGATCTCGATGGAAATTCTGAGCTGGCTTGCGAGACGGTCCGCGTTGCGCCGGGCGTCGCCCCATGGCTCGACTCCACAGACACGATATCCGAGCTGAGCCAGCGCGATCGCGGTTTCGCCGGCCGCGGCACCCACCTCAAGGATCGCAGCGCCGGCTGGAATCGGCTTGACCCCGCGCAGGCGACCGAGCACTGCCGTCACCCACGCGGTGGTGGCCGGGAGTCGGGCCACCACGTCTTCGAACGGCCGCTGCTCCGTTGCGACCCAACGGGTCGGCCGACCACCGGTTTCGGCCGGCGCCTTCTGTCATGGCGGCATCTGGACTCGTGTGACGGAGTATTTTTCGGCTGGGCGACGAGTATCTCGATATTCCATCAAGCACGCCCTGTTTGTCGAGGGCGCGCGCGAAAGTAGCGGCCCGGTCGCGGTCAGGACGCCGACCCCACGACCCGCACAGCCTCTGGCCGCGTCGTAGGCACCGACCGTCAACGTCCGCGGAGAGAGAGAGAGAGAAAGAAGGAAAGTCAGGCGGGAAATTCACGACCAGACAGCCTATCTGTGCTGTCCTGGTATGCCACTCACACCGATCTTCGGGACTCCCGAGGGCGGCGTGTACCCCGTGTCGCGGGCGAAAGAGCCAGACTGACGATTTCGCACGGCCGGTGGCAGACGCCATGTTCGAAAAAGCTAGTACGATGCCGGAGCGCACGGCTCGTGCTCCCAACCAGCGGTCTTCGAGACTGACGGTCCGGCGCTTCTCGTCACAGATGCGTGTGCTCTTCCTGACGCTCCGCCCTCTCCCCTTCCCGCAATCGGGCGTCACCATGCGCAGTTGGCATCTCGTGAGCGCGCTCAGAGACCACGGCTGTTCGGTCACGCTCTTGTGCTTTGGAGACGGTGACGACAACGGACGCAGGGCCCCGCTCAAACGACTCTGTGTCCCGCACGTGTGTCGTGCCCCACGTCGACCTGTCGGACGCGCGGGCGTCCTGTGGCGTCGATTGCGAAGTCTCTTTCGGAGCGCACCGACCGCGATACTCGAGAACTACTCACGCGAGATGCGCGACCGCACTCGCGACCTGGTGGGGACGGGACAGATCGATGTCATCTTGTGCGACTCGATCTTCCTGGCTCCGCATGTGCTGTTCGACGCGGTGCCAACGGTCCTCAACGAACACAATGTTGAATCGCGGCTCCTGTCGCAGTACCTTGACCGCCAGCGTGGCCTGGTGCACGAGCGTATCTGGCCATGGACTTGTACAAGCTCAGACGCTTCGAGACCGCGATGTGGCGGCGCTTCGACAGGGTGCTGATGTGCTCCGATGTGGATGCGGCTCAGGCGAGGGCACGCAGTCCGGCCGCGTCGGTTGACGTCGTGCCCAACTGCGTCGACACTCGACGCTATCGTCCGTCGCGAGCCCCTACCAACGGTAGCCGTCTGATCTACCTCGGCCACATGGGATGGTGGCCAAACGAGGACGCCGTCATGCATTTCGTCACCGACATCTACCCGACGATCAAGATACGGCTACCCGACGTGACATTCCTTATCGTGGGCCAGGCGCCGTCTGCAGAGGTTTCCGCCCTCGCCACGGGAGACGCGTCCATCACCGTGACCGGAGCCGTAGACGACGTGATTCCCTATCTGCACCAGAGCGCCGTCTCCGTTGTCCCGCTCCGCATCGCGAGTGGCAGTCGGCTCAAGATCCTGGAGGCCCTCGCTGCGGAAACAGCGGTTGTCTCGACGTCAACCGGATGCGAGGGCCTCAACACAACGCACAACGAGCACATCATGATCTGTGACGAGCCAGTCCAGTTCGCGCGGGCCGTCATCACCCTCATTGAAGATCCGACGATGCGATCTCGTCTCGAGGCGTCGGGGCGAGCATTGGTGACAACGCAATACGACTGGGCGGCCGTCGGACGACGCGCGGTGGACAGTGTTCGCGCGGCGATCGAATCATAGGACGACGACGATGGAAGCGTGGGATCGTAGTCAGCAGCTCTTGCGGGTGACCGCCGACCGCTTCGGCGTGACGTCGTGCTCCGTCGGTACAAGCACCAGGCTACGCGGCTTGCCAGCGTCAACTTTCATCGATACAGGTACCGTGCGGCGCGCGAACTGAAGCGCTTCAGGCGCCGACACGGCACGCTCATGGAGGTCCGTCTGCATGGCGACCGGCCTAATCGGCCCGTCGCGTTGGTGTGTGGGATCTTCTTTCCAGATGTGTATCTGGAGCTCGCCCTTATCAAGGCCTTGGAATTGGCTGGCTTCGAGCCGATCATCCTGATGAACCACTCCGGCGCGCCGGTCCCACTCGCGAAGTACTATCGACTAGCCGGTCTCGACAAGGCCTTCCGATGGCAGGATTTCGCCGATGCTCCACAGACCGACGTCGCGGCCCGTGCGGTCAGCGTGACGCTGCACGCGTTCGTGGCAGCCAGTATCGGGCAGGCGCGTGGGGCGGCCCGGATACTGGACCGGTTCGAGCCGGACCTCGTGCTGCTCTACGACAAGGCGTGAGAAGTGCACATCTCGGCTGCTAAGCGAGGGCTATGTTGGCGAGCCCTCCGAGATGGTCATCCTGCGGCGGTATTTCGCGGAATTGCCGCCCCACGTCTCCTTCATTCCGGCGGACAACGACATCAGTACACACTCGCTGTTCTCCCTAATGGATGTCTGCGTCACGGTTCGTGGCACCGTGGGCATCGAGGCGGCCCGGCTAGGTATTCCAGTGATCACCGCGGGAGACGGCCCCTATAGCGACTTGGGATTCACGATCGACTGCAGATCGCGCGAGCACTACCTCTCCCGGTTGGCGCAGGTTCAGACCATCGAGCCGTTGACCGACCACCAGCAGGCCCTGGCCGAGCGTTTCGCGTTCTGCCACTTTCTCGGCCGACCGCTCACGCTCACCACGATGGGGATCACGTATCACGAGACCCTGGCCGCACATCTGGCTCAGGGAGAGGTGAACATCACGACGCCAGGAGACTGGTCTACGGCACCGGACCTGCGCGCCATCGCGTCCTGCCTCATATGCGGGGCGCGACTTGACTGCTATCAGTGCCCCGATGCATCGGACGACGGAGACCGCGACGAACCCCGAACGTGACACCCGGCTAGGACTGTCGCCTGGTGGCACGTCACGCGGATGGTGCCGCCGGAGGAGCTGTCGCTGAGCCTCTGATAGACGTCGGACGACAGCATGATCGGCAGATGGAACACCGAGGCGTGCTCGGGCGTGGGAGCGTCTGCGCCCTCCTGGCGGTGGAGCCAGCGTCCGATCGCCACGTTGTCGGGGCTCCAGACGGCCAGCAGCATCTCCAAATGTTCAGGCAACCAGAAATCTCCTTCCCGAACGAAGGCGAAGACGCGCGGCGCGGTCGCTTCCACACCGGTGTGCCAAATGTGGTCTCGACTCCGCACCGTCCGCACAGAACACCGGCTGGACAACCGGTCGACGACGGCGGTGGCGGTCGGAGGCCACCCGTTCGAGTCGGGCTCGACGACGACGACGAGCTCATCAATTGGCACCGTCTGGGAGGCGATGCTGGCGAGTGTGGCACGGAGGCGTTGGCCACCGTCGCGCGCGCCGCCCACGTCATCGCACAAGACCACGACCGTGACGACAGCGTCGCCGATTCGGGCTGGCGTGACCGCCTCGACCGGTCGGGTCGTCTCCGCGGCGTCGTCATCGAGTCCGAGAATCCTCGCCACGGCGGCGGCGGCGACGCTCGAATCGTAGCCTGGGCCGACACGACGGAAATCTCGGTCTAGAAACGCTGCCTGCCACCAACAACGGATGGCGCGGAGTCGTTCGCCGGCCGCCGCCGCTCGCTGCCCGGCAATCAGCTTGGCTCTGGCCCGTCGCCGACGGATCATCTTCCGGCCGATGCGGCGCTCGCGGCCCGTCAGGCGGGGCTCGTGGTGCTCGAGAACCTCAAGGTCACATCGAACGGTGGCCAGCGGGTCCTGGCTCGTCAACTGCCCGTCCCTGCGTCGATACAACATGGTCGGAACCGACGTTCGGACTACCCTGGCGCCGGAGTGGATGAGCTGGATCCACACGTCCCAGTCCTCGGCTGCTCTCAGGTCTCGAAAGCCCTCGACCGCCCGGTAGTCGGCCGCGCTAAACAGGGACGCGGGCAAAATGAACGCACCCCGAAGGATGCCGAGACGCTGTTTGCCTGCCTCCGGGAGGTTCGGTGCTCTTTCATCGGTCACGAAGCTCAGCTCACGTCCAGGACGCCAGCGACCGTACCGTGCCGCCGCGATACAACCGCTGCCGGTATAGATCTCTGAGAGCCGTTCGAGGTGATCGGGAAAAAGGAGGTCGTCGCTGTCGACAAACGTCAGTGTGTCACCGGTTGAAGCATCACAGCCCGTCCGCCGGGCTAGGCCCACACCGCGGTTGACGGGCTCCGCGACAAGACGGATTGGGAGCACACCGGTGAAGGACTCCGTGACTTCCCGTGTGGCGTCTGTCGACCCGTCATCTACAACGATCACCTCATACGGTGGCCTGGACTGTGCGACAACAGACCACAGCGCCGCACCCAACGTCGACGCGGCGTTGTAAGCCACAACGATGAGGCTGATCCGTGACGCGTCCTCGTCTTGACGGGCACCGGTATCGCCGATGGACCCATTAGCGAACTCCAACAGGCGCCACCTCCTACCCGCCTCGGTACATCCCAACCATCGAGAAGTCGCGGCCGTTCAGTCGAGACACCATCGGATCGACGCCGTAATACAGGGTGGCGTAGAGCAGAATGACCAGCGTCGCCTTCGCGACGTTCGAGAGGGTGGTCCGCGCCTTGACGCGGTCCAATACGTGGGTTGAACCGATCTCGTACAACAAGGGCGGCGGCCGATGAAACCACATGCGCTCCCGCGTGAACCCGCATCCGTGAACCAGTTGATCCAAGTTACACACGGAAAACTGAAACAGGTGATGGGGCGGCGTCACGGCCGACCATGGAATCGAGAGCCATCTGGACAGCAGGTAGGTCCCTCGCGCCCAGGAGCATGCCAGGTTTGGCGTGGAGACCACCAGCATGCCACCCGGCGCAAGCACGTGCCGACACAGCGTCACGAGTCGCTTCGGATTCAACACGTGCTCCAGCACATCGCCGAGGACGACGACATCGAATACGGCTGCGTCGAAGCCCGCTTCCTCCAGTCGACCGGAACACACCGAGAGACCTCTCGCCCGAGCGACGCCGGACGTGACGCTGTTCAGCTCCATCCCACTCACGACAAAGCCGTGGTCTCGCGCGCAGTGCATGAACTCGCCGGTCGAACAGCCAACGTCGAGCAACGACCTCCCTCGACCGGCGCCCAGCTCACGGAGCACGCGCCGTTGGACCGGCGTGAGCGTCCAACCCTCTCGCGCTTCGCGGGCATGGTACCCAGCCGCCTCGGAGTACACCGCTGTCGCAAGATAGTCGGCACCCGGCTGCGGGCTGACAAAGACCAGCCGGCAATTCGGGCAGCGATACAAACGGTAGTGATCCTTGACCAGGAAGAACCCACTTGGGGTTTCACAGACATGGCATGGCGGCGTCTCCGGATCCGGATCGCGCTCTGCCATGTTCGCCGCTCCCAAGGCCATCGATGACACCCTGATCCCAGGCCGCAGAGCTGGTCAGCGCTGAGCCACCCGTGGTCTGACCGACGACCGCCTGTATTCGTTGAGCACGCGGATGATCCACGCGAACCTGTCGGCCCCAAACCAGGTAAGGCACCACGCGAGATACGCCTTGCCGCTCCACAAGTGAAGCCTCGTCGCCTTGGCGTACAGTGCCCGCCCCGCGGCGACGTCGCCGCTCAGGCAGCACACCGTGCCAAACTCGAGGTGTCGGACGGCATTGTAACGAGTCGGTTTGGAGAACTCGTCCTCATACTTTGCAAATAGCGCACGTCGCCCACGAACGACGAGCGCCCAGCTCGTCGATATCCGTACCCCGTGGACTCGGTATTTGATGAGCGGCCTGTCAATGTAGGCGAATCGATGTTTCCGGGCGAGACGAATCCACATATCGTAGTCGGAAGTTGCGGGTATGGATTCGTCGAACAGCCCGACCGTGGCGAAGCAGTCCCTCCGCACGAGAACGCTTGAGGTTGTCACGCAGTTACGTTCAATCACTGCAGACCACGCGTCGCCAGTCACTCCCGGATGGTCGTGAATACGTAAGATCTCCCCAGTGTCGCCAGCGATGTCCACGCGTCCCGTGTGCACCAGGGCCGTCCCCGGTGCCGCCTCCATGACCGCCACCTGTCTCTCGAGTTTTGTCTCGAGCCATTCGTCGTCATCATCGAGAAACGCGACATACGTTCCCGTCGACGCCTCGATTCCGGAGTTTCGTGCGGCGCCATCGCCACGGTTCCTCGTATGCGCCAGGTAGCGGAGGCGCGGATCACGCCACCCAGCCACGATGCGCGCGGTGTCGTCCTGCGAGCCATCATCGACAATGACGAGCTCGAGATCGTCAAAGCTCTGCCTCAAGACGCTGTCGATCGCGGCGCTCAGGAAGGGCCCGCGATTGTATGTGGGAATCACCACGCTGACGGTCGGCTGGCGTCCTGACACCCTGTCGCTCATCTGTGCGCCTGTTGCATTGTTCAGATTCACTGACACCATCGCTCGACGGCACGCCACACGGGTCAGGCCTTCGTGACCTCAGTCGCCGATATCCTCCCACACGGAACCGTCTTGAACAATGTCCAATGATGGCCAGCCCCCCGACGAGCGCGTGCCCGAGCGGACGACCCTGCAGACGGCGCGGCGAGCCATGCTATCGTCGGCTTGCCATGACGACGAACACGGGCTGGCTCATCAGGCTTCGACCCGCGATAGCCGTCGGCGGATTGGCGCTGATCTCTCTCGGGGCGGCGCCGCCTTCGGGACGAGCGTGGGTCGCTGGGCTGTGTGGCGTGGCGTTCGCTCTGGCGTGTCGGCTCTGCCGGCCCTGGACACCCGTCCATGGTCTGGTCGCGATGCTCGGGTGCGTCGCGGTCGTCTCCTGGACACACGCGCACGACCAACAGAGCGCGCTCTCCCATCTGTGTGGCATTGCCGCCGGTGTGTTGGCGATGGGCCTCGTCGCCACCTGGTGCCCCACGCCGCGCCGGCTGCTCATCGCAGGTGCGGCGATGTTGGCCCTTGGCGGCGGTATGCTCGGGGTCGGCTTGGCGACCACCCGCATTCCCGAACCCAAGCTCATTCCGATCGAGTGGACCGGTCGGCTACCGATTTTGTCCCTGCGGCTTCCGGGGATGGACCCTGCCGGTCTCGTCAACCCCAATGCGCTCGCAGCCACCGGGCTGCTTGTCGCGCCGCTGGCGCTGGCGTTGCTCTTTGTCCGTCGGCGGCCAGATGTGTCGCACCGCGGAGTTCGACTGCTCGGCTTGCTGGTCGGCTCGCTCGCCGTCACCGTGCTGGTCGTGACCGAGTCCCGGTCCGCGTGGGGCGCCGCGTGGCTGATGTTGTTTGTTGGTCTCTGGAGAATAGGACGGTGGTCGGCGACCATCCGCGCGGCGGCGATCGCACTCGCGGTCGTCGTGTCGGCCGGTGGAATCTTTGCTACCGCTCGCCGTGACCCCGGGCTGTGGGAGGGTCTGAGGCCACTGAGTCAGCCGGGTCGGCCCGCTCGTTGGGACCGGTGGCAAGGAAGCATCGAAGCCAGGATAGATGTGTGGCAACCGGCCCTGTTCGAGCTCAGTCGTGCGCCGTGGTTCGGCGTCGGGCTGAACGAATTTCGCCACATACTGCGCCGGCCACTAGACCCGACGCTGGGTGACATGGCGCACGCACACAACATGTTTCTGCAAACCGCGCTGGACCTCGGGCTCCCAGGACTGGCCGTCTATCTCGCACTGCTAGGGTACTTGCTGGTTCGAGCACGCGAGGCGGCGGACGGAGCCGACCCGACCGCCCGGTGCGTGGCGGCCGGGGCGGGGATCTCACTCCTCGCGGTCCACGTGTTCGGATTGGCAGACGCGGTGCCGCTGGGCGCGAAGGTCGGCCTTCTCCAGTGGCTGGCCAGCGGACTCATCCTCGCCGCCTGGCAGATCCAGCGGTCCGGGCCGCACGGGGGGCAGTAGCCGGCTCAACCGCCAACTGCATTCGACGAGGGCAAGGACGACGAAAAATCTGCATCCTTCTCGATCTGGGACCAGTTGTCGCGGAACCAGCGAATCGTCCTGCTCAGTCCGTCGTCGAAGCTCGTTCTCGGTGTGTAGCCAAGGAGCGCTCGCGCCTTGTCGATGCTCGCGCAGAGCCGAACTTTGGTATCCCAGTGGCGCGCGGCCGCCCTCACGATACCGCCGCTATTACCAGTCAGCTCGTTGATCTTGTCGGCAAGCTCTAGGATTTGGGTTTCTTGACCTGACGCGATATTGATGTCTTCGCCGACCGCTTCAGGAATGTAGCCGGCGCGCAGCAGGCCGTCAACGATATCGCCCACGTAGGTAAAGTCTCGGGACGCCCCATCCGCGCCCGTCCAGGGCAGCGGCTCTCCGCGCAGCGCCTTGAACACGAAGTTCGGGATCACATTGCGGTATCGACCTGGCACTTCCCCGGGGCCGAAAGAATTAAAGAGCCGTGTCTTGACGACCGGGAGGCCGTAGTGCTGACCGAAGAAGTTCGCGTACAGCTCGCCGAGCATCTTGGTGATCTGATAGGGCGTGGACAAGTACATGGACTGACTGCCCTCGGTCAGGGGCAGCTGCGCGGCACTTCCGTAAATCGAGCACCCCGAAGACGCATAGACCACGCGCTCGACACGGGCCTCGACCGCTTTGGTCAGCAGCCGCAGGGTCCCCAGGCCATTGACGTGCAGGTCGCACTCGGGATGGTCCACCGAGTTCTGATTGGCGAAGAAGGCGGCCAGGTGAAAGACCACGGTGGGGGCAGCGTCGAACGCCCGTCGCAGTCCCGCCTCGTCGACCACGCTCGCGCGGACCAACTCCACGTTCGGCGCCCGCGGGACGTTCCACGCAAAGCCGGCCGACAGATCATCGAGCACGACAACCCGCCGCGCGCCCAGGCCTGCCAGCGTCCTCGTCAAATTCGACCCGATTGAACCGGCGCCGCCGGTCACAAGCACAATCCGGTCGCGGTAGTACCGTTCATATTCCTGCATGTGTGGAAAACCTCGAGTCACTGCGTGGCGATCTCTTCGAGCGCATCGCACACTCGGCGAAGGCCCTCGCGCTTGGAGAAATGCTCCCGGACATAGAGGCCACCGTTACGGCCAAGACGTCGGCGCCGGGCCGGGTCGTCTGCCATCCGTATCAGGCACTCGGCCAGCGCGGCGGGGTCAGCCGGCGGCACGATCTCCCCGCACGCCGCGTCCC
>CALBET010000623.1 GCA_937888665.1 uncultured Acidobacteriota bacterium | reverse complement strand
GCGGCGAATCATGAAGCGACGCGAGTGTTGTTCTTCGATGTCCGAGGTGTTCCACACGCGGCCCGGTTCCTGGAAGGGATTTCCGCGGCTCGAACTTATGGTCACCGGGCGTTGCTGATCGCGGACGAGACCGACTTTGTCCTGGTGCACTCGCCGCCGGACCCAGCCTATGTGAGTTACCTGAACAGCTTCGGACTGGGCCCCGAGGAGGCGCACGTTCTGGTTGTGAGTGCCGCCGACCGAGAATTCGAATCCGTTCCCGGGCGCTACGGGAACGGAGCGTTGAAAGATCTTGCCGCGGGCCTGAAGGCGGAGGGTGTGGAAGAGTGCATCCTTGTGCCGTACATCCATCATCAAAGCTTCAACGAGCTTGCCGCGGGTCTTCGAGAAGAGGCGGGGGTAAACGTCGCGTATCCTGAGCGGGCGATTGATCCTGCCTACCGGTATTCGAGCAAGGCCGAAGGAAGGAAACTTGCCGGACAATTGAAAATTCCTCTCCCAGAAGGCATCCTCCTGGAAGCGGATGCCGGAGACATCGCCCGTGTTGTCCCGCAAAGGTTCTCGCCCGGCAAAGCTCTCATAATCAAGGGTATCTGGGGAGAGTCAGGCACTGAAGTGACGAAGCTGGCGGCGGGGTGGAATAGGGAATCGTTGTCAGAGGAGCTCCTGGCGTGGTGGGACCGGGATTGCCCGCTGATAATCGAAGAGGCGATCGAGGATCACCTCGCCACGAACGTCATGCTGCATGTCTGTGAGAAATCGGGCGCCATCGAGATCATTGGCATTACGGATCAGTTGATCGCGGGAGGGATCCGTCATGTCGGCAATGCCTTTCCGACACGCTCTGCTTGGAAGCCGGAAATCACGGAGGCATCCATCAACATGGCAGGCGTGTTGCGAGACGAGGGTTTTTGCGGCTATGCGGGCGTGGATTTCATGGAGACGCTGCCGCGTGATGATGTCTCGAGCCGGTATTACTTTCTGGAGGTGAACCCCCGCGTCAACGCTTCGCGGCATCCTCTGCTCGTGATGCGCAAGCTGAATGCGAGGCGGCGCCCGCAGGGAAAGCCCGAGATAGACGCTTTCCTTGATCTTTCGTTCCCGGTGGAGGCGATGTCATTTGGCGAAGTTCGAGATTTGCTGGCAGGGGATGTCTTTGGTCCGCAATCGGGTTGCGGCATCATCCTTTACTCGCCGAGTTTCGCGAGTGCCGGCTCGCTCGCCCTTCTGGTGCTCGGACAGACGGAACAGGATCTGAAGCGGTTGCGCGATTCTGTCTCCGGCAAACTCAGCTCGGCGGGAGTATTGCGGTCGAGTTAGACCCAAGACTTCCGCCGGCGAGAAGCGGGAAGGTTCGAATTTTGCGGATGAAACCGAATGGCGCAACGATAAGAGAGTCTTTCGAGTGTGAGTTGGTTCGAATCCCTGCACATACCGCTCTACCGCAGTCCACTGCTGTCATGAAACGTCGGGGATGTCCGTGCCCGAGATACGGGGTGGCCGCGTGCAGTGACTGTCGCCGGTTCATCATCAGACAGAAACTGTTGGGTGTGACACGGCCCGCTGTGAAGATGTCGCTCAAGGCCAATCGCTAGACTGCGTCCTGGTCCAGCGGAAAGATCGGCCGTGGCACGTTCCGGTATGGCAGGCGTTCATAGTGCAAAGTGCACAGGGCGCCGCTATCGCAGACCACAACCTGCCCGGCAATGGGTTCAAAGGCGGCGCGAAAATGGTGCATCGACTTGAGCGCAATGACCTGTTTGCGTTCTGGCTCGATGCCGAACGCCTTGAACTGTTGCAGGTCGAGGATCTGCTTGGCAATCGTGACGATCAGAATTTCGATGCCGTCAACGCGCAGAACGGCGCTCCGGCCATACGAGCGCGATAGTCCGCCGAGGATCGGTCCGTCCCCCACGTAGTGGCCGTCGCTCAGCGAGACCAACTCACCGTCAAGCAGCAGCGGGCCGCCGCCAAAGGCCGCGTCGGTCTTGCCGCCAAGTGCAAGACGAATGTGCGTACCGACCTGCACTCCGTGAAGCGCCTGGACTGCTTCGCCGTCCACCATCGGTCCGAAGCAGGCGTTGCGTATGCCCGCCCCGAGGAGCGCGCCAAGCAGCGCGGTGGAATCGCCGTAGGCGCCCGCGCCGGGGTTGTCCGCGTAGTCAGCGATCACGAGGGGACCGTGTCCGGGATCGAACCCCGCCGCGACGGCGGCTGCGGCCTCCACCGTGAGGTAGTCATTCAGCACCTCATGTCGCTTCTCCCAGATGTCGGCGGCCACCGTTTCGGCGAAGGCGATGTGCTGGTCGCGATCGCCTTGGCCGGTGACAAGAACGGTCGGTCCGACGTCGGCAATGTCCGTGCTGGCAAAGCCTGCGTTGATACTGACGGCGAACACGTCGCCTTGCCCCTCGTACTGCTGGGCTGCCGCCAGGCGTGCGATCATCGGGCCGACATCGGTGCGCCCGCCATTTGTTTCCTCGAGCATCGGGCGGCTCACGCGGGTCGTGTACGGTCTGATCTCGCCTCCCATCGTTCGATGCAGAATCGCGCCGGCCCGGCGGCCGGTTTCGCGCATATCGATATGTGGGTATGTCCGGAAGGAAACGATAATATCGGCGAGCGAACACATCTGCGGACTCACATTCGCATGCGGGTCGAGCGTGATGGCAATCGGGGTCTCGCGACGGAGCGCGGCTCGAATGCGACGCAGAATTTCGCCCTCGCCGTCCTCGGAGAAATCAAGGACCATCGCGCCATGCAGGGCGAGGAGAATACCATCGAACCGACCACGCTCGACCGCGGCGATGATCGGATCGCACAGCCACTCGAACGCCGAGCGCTTTACTATGCCGCTCGGGCCCGCCGCCGCGCTGAGAACATGGTCGATGTGCCAGCCATGGACCTGGCCCGCATCGAGGAAGCCGGCGAGCTCGGTGTTCGCCTCGCGGCGCTCAGCGATGGCCTCGTCTCCAAATAGAACAAAGCGGTCCCTGAACGCCTGTGCACCGGTCCTCCGGCGGCTAAAGGTGTTGGTCTCGTGCGAGAATTCTGCGGTAAGAACTCGGAATGTCATCGGCAGCTCCGTAAACGTCCACGCTCAGGCGATCGTTCTATCTGATGATGGCAGACATCTCGTCGATGCGGGGCGCGGTTCCGGTGTGAAGCCGGGCGGTGGTCGGCGTCTCGTGATCGGGCGCGCGCCGATCGCACCACGGCGCGGAGGGTGTCGACGATGGATGCGCGGCAGGAGGTGCGGAGACGAATCAGGTCCCCCGGACCACGGCCCGTCGGCTGTGGCCCACGCGTTGTCCGCGCTGTCGACCGGGGCCGTGCTCGGGCCGTCGTGACCTTGGCGACGAAGGGCGAGGTCATGGCGCGGAGCAACGCGCCATAGTTGAGCTGGAAGGTGATCTCGGCACCGATGTCCAGGCAGCGGCGGCCGGAATCGGTGATGAGGTGGTCGCTGCTGGCCCCGAGGATCTCGATTCCGGGAGGAGGATAGAGCCCCGACGGATCGGTGTCCTGCTGCCCGAGGGCGAGGATCGTCCGCGAGATGGGCCCTCGGTCGGTGGCGGGTGGTTTCTCGCCGAACGCGGCCTGCGCCAACTCGCCCCATGGCTGCGACGGTTTGACTTTCGACTCGACGACTTCGCCGATAAGCGTAATGGCGTCGGTGTGCAGCCCGTCGATCGGTTGGCGATGGAGCGGCTCGCGACCGAGCAGGAGCGACTCACCAAGACGGAGATCGTTGATCCGACCGGTGTCCGCGCCACTGAGCGCCCACTGGAGGCTGCTGGAATTGCCGCCGGAGACGATACCGAGTCTGGGGCCGAAGGTCGCGTCGATCGAATCGGCCAACGCGGACAGCTCCGCCATGTTCTTGGCGTCGGGGACCACTCCGCTCTGGCAGGCGAGGTTGGCTCCAATGCCTTTGAGCGCGATGTTCGGAAAGCGAAGGGTCTGACGCACGGTGTGTTCGAGGTCGCCTGGCATGATGCCTTCACGGAGGTCTCCAAGCTCGACCATGAGCAGAATTCCGTGTGTCTTCCCCGCCTTCTGTGCCGCGGACGAGAGCCTGCTGATGATGTCGAGCTCCGTATTGAAGCTGAGGTCGGCATGCGCGACGACACGGTCCGCCTGGCTGAGCATCGGGGTGCGGATGAGCGTCATCGACGCCGGCACGTGCGCACCACGCATCGTTTCGATGTTCTCGATGCGAGAGTCGCCGAGCGCGCTCACGCCCGCCCGGAGCAACGTATCGGCGATCTCGGGTGAGCCGAGCATCGCCTTCGTGACGCCCGTGACCGAGATGCCACGGTCGGCCAGCCGAGCGACCAGTGTCCTGGCGTTGTGGTGGAGCTTGTCGAGGTCGATCTCTAGGCGAGGCGCTGTCATATCGCGCCGACGAGCCGCGTCTCTTCGAGTTGCGGGAACGCCGACAAGACCATCCCCACGAGACGCTCGGGTGACCGGGTAAGCGCGTCGGTGGCGGGGATGCCGAGCTCGCGCTCATAGCGCGTGATGGCGGCGCTCACCTGCGCGTCGGTCATGTGCTCGTGATTGATCGTGAGGCCGATCACCCGCGTGTCGGAAAACGTCTGGATGAGATTGATCTCGGAGGCCGGCGTCGGCATCGCCATCTGTTCGAAGTCGCAGCGATGTGTCCGCCCCGGCGCGTGCTGCAGCACAACGCCGTGTGGGTGGCTGCCGCGGAGGATGAGGCTCGAGGTGGAGTAAGCGGGGTGACTCAGCGCGCCTTGCCCCTCGATGATGATCACGTCGGGGTTCTCGCCTTCGAAGGCCTCGACAACGGTGGCTTCCATCTCGCCCGAGCAGAATTGTGATGGCACGGCGTCGAGCGCGACGCCGTAGCGGGCCCCTTGCATCAGGCCGGTCTGGCCGGTGCCGACCAACACCGCTTTCACACCGTGAGCATTGAGGGCACGGGTCAGAATGGTCGCGGTCGTGCGCTTGCCGATGGCGCAGTCCGTGCCAAGCACGGCGATACGCGGGCAGGTGACCTCGTTGATGCGACCGCTGAACAGCCGGAGGTCTTTCGTGGCGCGGGGCTTTCGGACGTCAACGATTTCCACGTTCCGCGCTGCGCTGGCCGCCGCGAACTCCGGGTCGTCGCCCAGAAACTCGTGGAGACCGCTCACGACGTTCATCCCCAGATCAATGGCCTCGAGCACGACGCGCCGCTCACGTACTGACAGGAGGCCACTGGCCGGGGCAATTCCAAAGATGAAGTGGTCGGGCACGCCTCCGGCGAGCGCCAGAGCCTCGGCGAGGTCGTGACAGATGGGGATGGCGTTCGGTCTGTCCTCCAGCACGGCCCCGGCATCGAGCCCTGCCTTCTCGGAGTCGATGATCGACAGGATCTCGTATCTCTCCGAGTGACGGACGAGCCCATTCGCGGTCTTGCCGTCAATGCCACCAAAATTCGCTTCGCAATACACGACGGCAGTCGCTCGACTGCGTGTCTTGGCCGGTGGCCAGCGGGAGAGGGCAGACGGGCGCGGCGGCCGCCCGTCGAGGGCGCCGCGCTCCTGGAGGGTCACGAGGCGGTCGTCCCGGAGCGCAAGCGGCGATGGGACGGGGGGGCTCTGGCGCCCAAACGTGGAGCCAGATGAAAATAACCTTGCTTGGTTAATTTATTGACCGAATGAGTAGCTTCTGGAACTAAATGTTAACTATTTTAGGTGTATTGCACTTGTCATGTCAAGCCGACTGCGGCGCACCCGTCTGGCAGTCCGGAAATGGGGATCAAGTCCGATGCGCGACAGCGGCCACCAACTGCCAGAGCGGCGGGGCGCCAGCGAGAACTTTTGGCTCGTGTTTGGGGGAACGACCTAAAGAATAGATACGGCCTAGCGACGGGCCGTCCTTCGCCGAACCTTGCAGAACTGGGTGCTGCGAGCGGCGCGACGGGGGGCGCGGGATAAATGGCGGTGAGGCAGGGATTCGAACCCTGGGAGGAGTTTCCCCCTCACCGGTTTAGCAAACCGGCGCCTTCAGCCTCTCGGCCACCTCACCAC
The DNA here is from genome assembly GCA_937888665.1 of uncultured Acidobacteriota bacterium. Taxonomy (GTDB): domain Bacteria; phylum Acidobacteriota; class Vicinamibacteria; order Vicinamibacterales; family UBA8438; genus UBA8438. The sequence goes on along the minus strand of CALBET010000623.1, from coordinate 4,867 downwards.
GACGAACGCTGGGACCGTCGGACCGGTCCAGAGCCTCTTACGATAGCGCACCGGCGGTGCTACGACAAACCGGTCCCCGCACAGGCACGCATCGGGTGGGAATACCAGTGGCGGGACGGCTCATGAACGACCCCGCGGCGGCCCTGAAGGGCCTTGCTACGACGGGAGCGACGGTGTTCTGGCCCGCCGCGTGGAGGAAACGAGCCTCGTGTCCAGGGGCCTTCCACCACGGGCTGCTAGCCCTCGTAAGTAATGCGGTAGATGGCGCCGGCGGTGTCATCGGAGACCAGGAGCGAGCCGTCGGGTAGTACTTCGATGTCGACGGGGCGACCCCAGGAGGTGTTGTCAGCATCGAGCCAACCTTCCGCGAAGACGGAATAGTCGGTCACGCGATTGCCGTCGAGCGTGGCCACGGTGATTCGGAAGCCCGTGTGGCCCGCCTCGGGGGTCCGATTCCAGGAACCATGCTCGGCGATGAAGATCTGGTTGCGATACTGCTGGGGAAACATCGACCCGGTGTAGAAACGCATGCCGAGCGACGCCACGTGAGGCCCCAGGGTCTGCGCTGGTGGCGAGAACTCGTCACACGACCGCCGCTCGCCAAACTCAGGGTCTGGTGTGTCTCCCTGGTGGCAGAACGGAAACCCGAAGTGCATGCCGGGCTCCGGCGCATGGTTCAGCGTGTCGCCGGGACTCGTGTCGCCTAACCGGTCACGACCGTTGCTCGTGAACCAGAGTTCACCGGTCACCGGGTGCCAGTCGAAACCCACCGAGTTCCGCACACCGTGCGCGTAGACCTCTTGCGCCCCACCGTCCGGATCCATCCGCGTGATCGTCGCGAATCGCATGTCCTCACCCGTGCGCTCGCAGACGTTGCACGGCGCGCCAACCGGGACATACAGTTTGCCGTCCGGCCCAAAACGCACGAACTTCCATCCATGCATCCGCTCCGTGGGAAAGTCTTCGTCAATCACCACCGGTGCGGGCGGATTCTCGAGGCGACCTTCGATCCCGTCATACCGCAGGATGCGGTTCACTTCGGCGACATACAGCGCGCCGTCCCGGAACGCGACGCCGTTGGGCATGTTGAGCCCGGTCGCAATGGTGATGACCTCGTCGGCCCGGTTGTCCTGGTCGCGGTCGAGCACCGCATACACATCGCCAACCTGTCGCGTGCTCACGAACAGCGTGCCGGACGGTGACCGTGCCATGGACCGGGCATTTGGGACATCGGGCGCGTAGACCTCGATGGAGAACCCTGGGGGCAGCGTGATCTTGTCGAGCGGGATGTTAGTCTGGGCGGTCGCGACACCGCCCGTCACGACGGTCAGCGCCACCGCGGCGGTCGTAAGCCTTCGAAACACGGCAATCTCCATCGAGCGCACGCGCTCAGTACCTGAAAAGATACGAGATCTTCGTAAAGAACGCCCGATTCGTGCGCTCGAAATCTGTCGTGAAGAACACGGGATCGTCGTCGTCATCGAAGATCAGATCGCCCTGCTGATACCGATCGTCGTACCCGACGAAGAACACCGTCCCCGAGTTGACCCGGTAGGTCAGCAGCAGGTTGGCCCCGAGCGTTCCGCTGAACGTGTTGTGCTCCAAGATGTTGCGGAGCAGCAACCGATCCGTGAACTGATACGTGGTCTGGGCCCTGTAGATCTTGACGTCGAACACGTCCGTCTGGGCGACGGGATCAATGAGACGGCTCGTATTGATCTGAAGTGACGATTGGAGCCGGGAAGATGGACGGAACGTCATGAACAGCCTGAGACTGGACCCGTCTCCCAGAAACGGCGTCGCGCTGAACCGTACCTCGTCGCCCCAGTTGAAATTGCCGCCGAACGAGACCACGCGACTGGTATTGACGTTGCCACCGACGGAGTAGCGGCGCTTGTCGAAGTTGATGCCGCGGAACCGTTCCATCTCCTTGCTGATGTCACCGTTGAACGACAGGTTGTTGGCGAACGACATCCGCATGCGGAGCTGGGCCTCTTCGTCCTCCAGCACGTCCTCGAAGTTCCAGTTCCGACTGTAGCTGAACTCGGGACCCCAGTTGATGAGCCAGCTCTCCGGCCACCACCGGTACCCGATGCTGCTGGACACGCGCCGGATGTCGCGCCGCCGGATGAACCCGACTCTCGTGTCGAAGTCCGGGTCGATCTGGTAGGCCGAGGCGTTGTAGCTCAGATTCCGTCCGCTGTGCCGGTACCCGCTGTCCAACATGGAACCGGATGTCTCAAGACCGTCGACGCCGCGATTCTGCGTGGTGAGCGCCGCGAAGTCGAACGAGGCGGTGGGCGTGACCTGGAGACGGCTGTCCACCCCGGTCAACCGGCTGTAGCTGTCGAGAAACTCCCGATCGGTGAAGACGGCGCCGATGTGCGATTGCGAGTACAGGTCGTATCGCGCGCGGCCGATGAGGGTGTTCGCACTCTGTCCAAACCCGCGGGCAGTCGAATCGTCGAGCTTCCCGGCCGCCTCGTCGTTGGCGAAAAGCAGGCCTAGGGTCGTTTTCCCGACCTTCCCGGTCACCTTGGCGCCATACCGCGGGTCGACGATGGTCCGGGTGTGCACGAAGGTCACCGGACCCTGGATGTCGAAGATCTCTTGGCCCTCGAGAAAGAACGGACGCAGCTCGGAAAAGAAGAGCGGGAACCGCTGGTTGACCTCGATCTGCGGCCGGTCTGATTCAATTTGCGAGAAGTCGGGGTTGTAGGTGAAGTCGAGCGTGAGGTTCGAGGTCAACCCGTATTTCAGGTTGACCCCGGCTTCCGGTTGTCGCTCCTCGGGAAACGCGCCGGTCTCAGTGTCAAGTCTACCCACTTGGAGCCCGGTGAACGTCGGCAGGATCTCGAGGTTGCGGCTGGTCGACAGGTTGCGCAGCCCGTCGAGCAGCCCCATCTGCGGCAGGAATCCGGAGACGTCACGCGAGACCGGGGCCCAGACCACGGTCTCGTCCTTGCCGCGGATCGATCGGGCGATCTGGAATCCCCACCGGTGCACCTCGTTCGACGGATACCGCAGGCTCTTGAACGGAATCGCCAGCTCCGCGGTCCACCCGTCGTCGACGAGGACGCCGCCCGAGTCGAACAGCGCGTCCCAGGATGAGTCGCCGCGGGGCACACCGCCGCCCCCGCGGAACCCGCCGCCACCGCCGCCACCGCCGCCCATCAGCGAGTCGCCCTGCACACCGTATCCGTTCAGCGTGAAGACGAACGCACGCTGCTGGTCGAGGAACGTGTCGAAATAAATCGAGATCGTATCGTCGCTGAACGACGCGCGGTCCCGGTCCACACGGCTGGCTCGCACAATCCCGGGATTCGAGTAATGGGCGTGCATACCCAGGTACAGGTGCGTGCTGTCGAACGCCACGAAGACCTCGGTGTCCTCCGTGGCCGCGTCCCCCTCGACCGGGGCGACCTGCACGAATTCCGTGATTCTCGCGGCGGTGCGCCAGATGAGGTCGTCGAGCGCGCCATCGACCGTCGGCGGCTCGGGGGCAAAACTGGCGTTGACACTGGGCCGGCCTGCGAGCGCACCGGCGGACACCGCCGTGGCGGCAGCTGGTCCGCCAAGGCCCCCACTGTCAGCCCTGCCACCGGCGACGCGTCGAGCGGCCTCGGCGCCAGGCACGACCAGGCCACCCGGCACGGAGCCTCCTGGCCGCCCGGCCCCCGGTGCGCGCGAGGCTCGGGCGCCGCGGCCAGCGCCGCCGACGTCGGCGCGACCACGAACCGGCGGGCTGCCAAGACCAGGCCCTTCAGAGGCCGGCAGCGGGTCGGGCACCAAACGGGCGCGCCGTCCCGGCGCGGCGGGACTGACCGCGGACATCCGCCCGCCGAGCAGGCCCGCCACGATCTGGTCCTGGAGGTCGAAGACCTCCTCCATGGTGCCGTCAGCCGTTACCGAGTCGGCGATGACGCCGGTACCCGCGTCAAGCAGTCGCACCGTAATGCGCAGCCGCTCTCCCACGCGCTGATACCCGCCGGTCACTACCCAGCGCGCGCCCACGCTGCGGCCCAGCTGGGTCGCTGCCGCAGCATCGAGCGTGGCGCCGGCCCCACCGCTCAGGGCTGACTGGAGCCGTTCCCTCCCTACGACGCTCACGTTGGGTGACGCCGCGAGGTCTGCGGCCAGGGTCTCGGCGAACCCGTCCCCGAGCCAGTCGTCCTCGGCGTCGCGAGAGATATTGGTGAACGGCAGGACCGCGAACGTGCCGTCGGGCACGGTATCCGGCGCGGTGGCGGCACCAGCGCTTTGGCCGGAGGGTCCAGCCGGAGCTGCCTGCGCCGCTGGAACAGATCTCGCCGTGTAGGGTCGCTCAGTGGACAGCCGTGCGTGCACGGACGCCATCGACCCCACCGGGGTCAGTATCAGAACAGCGCAGAGGGCCAGCGGACGCGACATAGATGCTCTATTTCAAGTAACCCGGCCAACCTAGCACTGCTCCGACACAGCCTCTCGCTGGACGCGTCGCGGTAGGGCCCCCGGCTCCTGGCAACGGACGCTGAACCAACGGTTTACCGCCGTGGGGCTGACGACCAGCGCCTCATAACTATACGCTGGCGGACCGCGCGACGTTTACGCGGCCAGCCAGCCGAGAGCGCCGATCGAACCAGAAGACCGACAGAGGGCTCGGGGCGCAGCCCCGTCTGAGTACTAGTAGCGGAACAGATACGAGATCTTGGTAAAGAACGCGCGATTGGTCCGAAACAGATCCGTGGTCAGGAACCGACTGTTCGTCAGAAAGGCTTCGTCACCGTCGGGGTCCACGATCAGATCGCCCTGCTGGTAGTGGTCGTCGTAGCCGAGGAAGAATACGGTGCCGGAATTGACCCGGTAGGTCAGCAGCACATTCGCACCC
>CALBET010000622.1 GCA_937888665.1 uncultured Acidobacteriota bacterium | reverse complement strand
CGGTGAAATGGGCGTCGCCGGAGGCCGTGACTCCGTCGTCGGCGAAGAAGATCTGGCGTAGACGAGGCAGGTCGAGGTCCGACTCTAACTCGTAGGTCATCTCCGACAGGGCCCGCATATCGACCTCGCCCACGAGCCTCGTGCTGGCGCCGTCGGTCTCGACATTGATCCGGGTCAGATGCACCTGGCTGCCGTCAAGCTGGAAATCGGTCGCCATGTCCATCCACATCGGCTCGAAGTCGCTGACCCGGATGGTGCCACCGGCACAGGACGCGTGCCCCCGGTAGTCGAGGATCTTGGTGATGGTGATCTTGAGGTTCGCGCAGATGACGCCGAAGTTCGAACCGTAGTCCTCCAGCACGAACTCGCCCTGCGTCGCGCCCAAATACCGCAGCGTCGCGACCCACCGGTCCTCATCCTCAACGCCGTCGGCCGGCGGGGGCTCCGGCTCGACCGGCTTTTCCTCGACCAGCTCCTCCTCGTCCGTCTCACGATTCGGCACAAACGCTGGAAAACTCTGCGTCCCGTCCGCGTAGGACTCGGACCGTATCCGCCAGCTCGTCATTTCGGCGTCGACCAGGAACTCCCGATGCAGCAGCGCTAGCCAATCCACGGAGAGCGAGATCCGGTCCGCGGTCAAGAACGGCTCATCCTCAGGCTTGAGACCGCCGATGACCAGGCCCTCGACGAGAAACCGCCCAGGTACGAGATACATCCCGATGCGGCCGATCGTGACCTCGCGATCGAGCTGGTTCGCCGCGGCCTCCTCGGCGCGGCCGCGCACAAGCGGCCCCAGGTCGATGGTGACGGTCGCCACGATCCCCACCGCCACCATCACCGCGAGCGTGCCGCCGCCCCACCGGAGGAGGCGTCCCACCCTCCCGCTGGCCCAGCCACGCAGACGCGCCCGGACGGTGGGCCGTGCCGTCGCGGCCGACACGGCGGCCACGTCAGGCGACGGGGACACGTCCGGCGTCTCCGCCGGTTCCCGGGCCTCCGATTGTCGCGAATCAGTCATGGGGCAACAGCGTCCGCCAGCTCAGCCTCCACGACGACCAGCACCGCGCCGGCCTCCACGGAGTCACCCTCCGTCACGCGCACCTCGCTGACGATCCCGTCGACGGGCGACGCCAGTTCGTTCTCCATCTTCATCGCCTCGACCGCGGCGACGCCCTGACCGCGGGTCACGACATCGCCAGGCTCGACCGACACCCGCACCACCCGTCCAGGCATCGGCGCGACGACCGCATGGTCCCCGTCGACCCCGGCCACGGCGGTCTGACGCGCACGACGCCCGTCACCGACCCGAGCCCTGACGTGCCGACCGTCGAGCCCCAGCAACACTTCGCCAGGGGCGATCGGGTGACAGGTCACCTCCCGACTCGCCCATGGCGCGTTCGGCATGGTCAACGAGAAGCCGCCAGCACGCAGGATGGCGTTGACGACATACCGCGTGTCGTCCCAGCTCACGAGCACATGCGAGGAATCGCCGGCGACCGGCTCAACCGTCACATGCCGAAGCACACCCGCAATCTCGACATGTAACCGCAACACGCGGCGGAACGGGGCCATCGTCGTCATGCCCGTCACCGGCGCACCCCGTCGAGACGCGCGGCCTGTCGCCACGGCGTCGGCCCGGTCGTCGCCGCCGTGGTCTGAGGGCCGGACAGGTACGCACTCAGCGCCGCCGCCACGACCGCCATGTCGGTCTGCTCGGTGGTCAACTCGGAAAACGACTCACCCGCACGTGCCGCCAACACCTCGTCGAGAAAACCCGTATCGAACGCGCCGTCCAGAAAACGGGGCTGCTCCAGCACCCACAGCAAGGCGGGGATGGCGGTCGTAATACCGCCGATCTGATACTCGTGCAGCGCGCTACGCATACGGGCGATCGCACCGGCACGATCGGGAGCCCAGGTACTGACCTTGGAAATCATGGAGTCATAGAAGACGGGCACGTCGAACCCTGCCTCGACCCCGCTGTCGTCGCGAACCCCCGGTCCCGATGGACCGCGCAATGCGGTGATTCGACCAGGCGACGGGATGAAACCGGCGTCTGGATCCTCCGCGTAGACCCGACACTCGATGGCGTGTCCCTCGGGCCTGAGCGCGCGGTCCGGATCGACGGTCAGCGGTTCACCGCGCGCGATCCGGATCTGCCACTGCACCAGGTCGATGCCGGTGACCAGTTCGGTCACCGGGTGCTCGACCTGCAACCGCGTGTTCATCTCGAGGAAGTAGACGTGGCCCGCGGCGTCGAGCAGAAACTCCAGCGTACCGGCGCTCGCGTAGGACACCGCAGTGGATAGGGCCACGGCCGCCTCGGCCAGCGCCGCTCGAATCGCCGGCGTGACCGCGACCGAGGGCGACTCCTCGATCACCTTCTGATGGCGCCGTTGGATCGAACACTCGCGCTCGACAAACGGCACGACCACGCCGTGCCCGTCGCCCAGCACCTGCACTTCCACATGACGAGCCCGCTCGACCAGCCGCTCGAAATAGACGGTGGACTCGCCAAACGCGGCGCCAGCCTCGGAGCGTGCCGCGGCCACGCCCGCGACCACACCGGCGCGGTCGGCGACTCGACGCATGCCGCGACCACCACCGCCCGCGACCGCTTTGATGAACAACGGATAGCCAATCTCGTCGGCGCAATCGCGCAACGCCTCATCGGTCAGCGTCTCGGGCAACGCCTCGGTTCCCGGCACCACCGGGACCCCTGCCTCGACCGCGGCTCGCCGTGCCGCCGTCTTCCCGCCCATGGTCTCGATCACCTCCGGAGAGGGTCCGATGAAGGTGAGCCCCGCGTCGCCGCACGCCCGCGCGAACCGGGCGTTCTCGGCCAGAAACCCGTACCCGGGATGGACCGCGGTGGCGCCGGTCGCGCGCGCGGCCTCAAGCACCCGCTCGATGTGCAGATAGCTCTCGGCGGCCGGACTGGCCCCGATGGCCACCGCTTCATCCGCCAGGCCAACATGCAACGCTGTCCGATCGCAGGCGGAATAGACCGCGACGGACGGCACGCCCATCTCGCGACAGGCCCGCAGGATGCGGACGGCGATTTCGCCTCGGTTGGCGACGAGGATCTTCACTGAAAAAGTGGTCTGTCGATGACCGAACCGCCGGACCCCTGGCGACCCGGATACGACCTCTTCCATCCGGATGACGTGGGCAAGACATCCGGCCTCAGGACGGCGTGATCTGTCTATTATCCTAACACTTAAGGACGTGCCAGAGCCTGGCCGTCGACGCCCAGGACTGATACAGTCCGTGGGCCTGGTCTTCGCGGTGTTCAAGGGTGGCGTCCGCGTGTCGTGACACCCGCGTTGATCATCTACCCGGGCTCTCGTTGGCGTGTCGCGTGAGGCACGCCGAGAGAGAACCTGGATGCGTCACTCGACCGCGACCCAGGAGCACGCCGATGTTCACACGCCGATTCGCCCTGCTGGCTCTGGTCACGACCGCCATCGTGTCCGGGGCACTCATCTTCCTCCTCGACGCCGCACCGGTCGCCGCCCTCTTCACCGGGTTGGCCGCCGGCGTGCTCGCCGGTGTGATGCCGGCCGCCAGCCGCGACGGCCGTTTCCCGGGCGCGCACGGTGGACGACGGCGAGCCACGGTGGTCGCCAACGTCGTCATCCTCGGCTCGGCGCTGGTCGTGCCGGCCGCCCTCGGCCTGGATCGCACCACGCAGCTGAGCCTCTCGCTGTTGGTGCTGTTGACCGGCTATGCCGCGTTCATGCTCGGCTCGGCAGCGGTCATTGAGGAAATCCAAACCTAGGGCTCTGTCCTGGGCGCGGCCCCGGCTGTGCGTCTCGTAGACGCGACGATGCGCGACTTGGGGTTGGAGGTCCAGCCCGCGAAAACGCCCATCGGGCGGATCGAGTAGGGCTTCGACTTCCTGGAGCCGGCTCTCACCCGACGGACTGACGACCGCCGCGGCGACATGGGAGCGGTTCGTTGGACGTGCGGTCCGGCTGTACGAGCAAGACCGGAGGGCACCCGAGGCCCCTCCAACTAATTTCCCGTCGTCGCGGTCGGCCAGCCCTCGTCGATCGGCTTCGATGGATCCGCCGTGAGCTTCAGGTCAGCGCAATGGTGGTAGGAATAGCCGCCCGGCTGGTTGTACCTGTGATCCGCCATGAACTGGATCACCTGTAGCGTGCACTTCTCGCAGGTGATGTTCGGGAGTTCGATGTCAGTCTCCCATGGAGCCATCGGAGTGTCAGGTCTAAAGGAGGCGTTCTCGCCTTCTGCTGGATAGTGTCTGAACAGCCCATCCTCGATGACGGGGATCTGCGGCGGGCTTTGAATCGCCCCCCAGACGGAAGACAGGCCTCTATCTGTGTACTTCTCGAACGTGATCGGGTCCGGCGGCAGTTCGTTCCGTGAGTTCACCGCGAGTGCCACGCGGTAGTGGCCCGAGTGGAAAATCGTCTCCTGCATCTTCAGGTGCAGCTTGGAACCGCCGGTGACTTCGGTGACAGCGCCTGTCAGAAGATCAGCGTTCTCGCCAGCCGGGTCTCCGCCGCACGGTCCGAGCTTCTGAGGGTCGCCAAGCTGGTTCTCTTCGACCCAGGACGCCGGCTCGAGCAGGATGAAGTGAGCGTCAATACCAACTGGCAACATCGGGAGCGTGATGGCCAGGGTTATCAGGAAACGCAGGGAGAGTTTCATTGAGTCGTCCTCCTCGACAGACCCGAGCGAGAGGCTGTTCACGCATTCGGGAGCGCGGCCACGCGCCCAAGGCACGCCGCCCCGCAGTGCGCCATATTGTAGTGGTTCTGGCGGTGTCACGTGCCGAGGAGAGCATCGAGATCGATCGATTCCAGCCGGCTCCGACTCGACAGCGGACCGTGGGGCGGTGAAGTTGGGTGTCGGTGGCCTGTCAGACCTGTCCCAGGCCCCTCGGGTGTATAACGGTGGTCAAGACAGGCGGAAACCAGGCAACATCAGGTCGAGAAAGAAGGGGGCATCATCATGATGAGGCAGTTTCGCTCTAGGGTGGGCGCGCTACTCGCCATCGTCACAATGGCGATCGTCGCGATGCTGGTCGGTGGACAGTCTCCGATCACGGCGGCGGCGCAAAGTCGTTTCGTGGGCGGAGACCCGACCCGGCCGGACTCGGAGGACATGCGTGCCCTTCGCCTCCGTTTCGAAGCCGGGGCTCGCTCGAACTGGCACAGCCATGCGGGCTGGCAGATCATCGCGGCCGAAGAAGGCCGGGGCCGCACCCAAGTGCGTGGAGAGGGAATCGTCGAACTGGTGCCAGGCGGTTCACCGAACTACACCGGCCCCGGGGTAGTCCACTGGCACGGCGCAGCCCCCGACGAGCCGGTGGTGCAGCTCACGTTTATGGGGGGGGCATCCGGGGCGGACTGGTTCGAACCGGTCAGTGACAACGACTACCAGGGACCATAGCCGTCGCTTTCGAGAGACCGAGGGCTGTGGCGTTCCTGGTCGCTCTCAGCGGAGTCGCGCCGATAAGGTCGCCGCCGGATGGGCCTCGGCACTCCGCGTCCGGGGGGCGGGCTGTCACCGAGGCAGCAACGCCGTCCACACGAACCCCTCGGCAGGAAAACCCTACAGCGGGATGTTGCCGTGTTTCTTGGGTGGGTTCTTGGCGCGCTTGCCCTCGAGACTCCGCAACGCAGCTATCAGCTTCGCCCGGGTCTGACTGGGCCGAATGACCTCGTCGATGAAGCCGCGACTGGCGGCAACGAACGGATTGGCCAACCGGTCCTTGAATTCAGCGATTTTCTCGGTCCGCAGGGTCTCCGGATCGTCGGCCGCTTCAAGTTCGCGGCGATAGAGGATGTTTACCGCACCCTCGGGCCCCATGACGGCAATCTCGGCGGTCGGCCAGGCAAAGTTCACATCGGTGCGAATGTGCTTGCTCGCCATCACACAGTACGCGCCGCCGTAGGCTTTGCGGGTAATCACGGTCACCTTGGGCACGGTGGCCTCGGCAAAGGCGAAGAGCAGCTTCGCCCCATGGCGGATGATGCCTCCGAATTCCTGTTGGGTCCCGGGCAGAAAACCGGGCACGTCCTCGAGCGTCACCAGCGGGATGTTAAACGCGTCGCAGAAGCGCACGAAACGGGCCGCCTTCACCGACGCGTCAATGTCGAGCGTGCCGGCGAGATGGGCCGGCTGGTTGGCGACGATGCCGACCGACTGCCCGCCGAGCCGGGCAAATCCGATCAGAATGTTCCGCGCGAAATGCTCGTGTACCTCAAGCCAGTCACCCTGATCGACGACGCTACGGATGACATCTCGCATGTCATACGGCTGGTTCGCATTCTCCGGCACCAGGTGGTCCAGCGCAGGCACCTCCCGGTCGATCGGGTCGGTGTCGGCACCACGAGGGGCCTCGTCGAGGTTGTTCGCCGGTAGATAGCCGAGCAGCGCGCGAATCAGCGCCAGGCACTCCTGGTCGTCCGGTACCACGAAGTGCGCGACCCCGCTTTTCACGTTGTGGGTCATCGCCCCGCCGAGCTCTTCCTTGGTGACGTCCTCGAGGGTGACCGTCTTGATGACGTCCGGCCCGGTGATGAACATGTAACTCGTCTTGTCCACCATCACGATGAAATCGGTAATGGCGGGCGAGTACACCGCCCCCCCCGCGCACGGTCCCATGATGGCGGAAATCTGGGGCACCACCCCCGAGGCCAGGGTGTTCCGCAAGAAGATGTCGGCGTAGCCGCCGAGCGACAGCACGCCTTCCTGAATCCGCGCGCCACCGGAATCGTTCAACCCGACGACCGGGACGCCAGACTCCATCGCCAAGTCCATGACTTTGACGATCTTGGCGGCGTTGGTTTCGGACAACGAGCCCCCGAACACCGTGAAGTCCTGCGCGAAGGCGTACGCGAGCCGGCCCTCGACCCGGCCGCGACCGGCCACGACGCCATCACCCGGCACGACCTGATCGGCCATCCCGAAATCGCGGCATCGGTGGGTGACGAGCTTGTCCACCTCCTGAAACGTGCCGGGGTCGAAGAACAGATCGATCCGCTCACGCGCGGTGAGCTTTCCGGCGGCGTGCTGCCGCTCCAGGCGAGATTCACCGCCGCCGAGCTCCGCTTGGCGCTCGTATTCTTCAAGCCGTCGGTTCTTGTCCATACTGATGTCGGCCTGCGACCCGGCGTCGGAGGGCTACCCCTCCGGCTGCTGGGCCTTGGCCCAATCGGCAAGAAACTTGGCGAGGCCAATGTCGGTGAGCGGGTGGTTGAACAGGGCGTCGATCGCTTTCGGTGGGCAGGTACAGATGTCGGCGCCGAGCCGAGCGGATTCGATGACGTGCATCGGTCCGCGAACGCTGGCCACCAGCACCTCGGTCGGAAACTGGAAGTTCTCGAAGATCTCCACGCACTGCCGGACAAGATCCATGCCCGTCGTGCCGATGTCATCGAGCCGGCCGATAAACGGACTCACGAATGTGGCCCCCACCTTGGCGGCCAATAATGCCTGCGTCGCGGAGAAGATCAGCGTGACGTTGACCCGGATGCCCTCGGCGGCCAAGACGTGGCAGGCTTGCACACCGGCCTTGCCAAACGGCACCTTGACGACGATGTGGGGGTCGATGGCGGCCAGTTCGCGGCCCTCGCTCACCATCCCCTCGCAGTCGGTGGCCACCACCTCGGCGCTCACGGGGCCCTGGACGAGGTCGCAGATACGTTTAAGGACGGCACGAGGGTCGTTCCCCACCTTCGCCAACAGCGACGGATTCGTGGTGACGCCGTCCACGATCCCCAGCGGCGTCAGCGCCGCAATCTCATCCAGATTGGCCGAATCGACGAACAGTTTCATGACTCACTCCTCCACGACGTCATTGACCAACTCTCCAACGCCTTCGATCGCCACCACGACCTGGTCGCCCGCCACGAGCGGTCCCACGCCGGGGGGGGTCCCGGTCGAAATGATGTCGCCCGGGAGCAGCGTCATCACACGCGTCACGAACTCGACCAGCTGTCGGATCGGGAATATCAGCTCCCGCGTGCTCGACCGTTGACGCGTCTCACCGTTCACCCGCGATTCCACCGTCAGCGGTCGATCGATGTCGCCCGACACGACGCACGGCCCGACCGGAGCGAAGGTGTCGAATCCCTTGGCGCGAGTGTACTGGACATCGCGCCGCTGCAAATCACGGTCGGTCACGTCGTTGACACACGTCAAACCCAGCACGTACTCATGGGCGTGCGCCGCCGCCACGTGCCGGGCGGTCTTGCCGATCACCACGCCCAGCTCCGCCTCGTAGTCGACCCGTCCGGCCCCGGATGGGATGACGATGGCGGCGCCGGTGCCGATCACCGCCGTCGACGGCTTCAGGAAAATGAGGGGCTCATCCGGCAGCGCCTTGTTCATCTCGGCCGCATGGTCCTTGTAATTCAGACCGACGGCCACGATTTTCGATGGCATGACGGGCGCCAACAGACTGGGCCTATCCGTGTCGAGCGCGGCGCCGACTGCGTGCGCGCCGAACGGGTCACCGTCAAGCAGACGCCAGCCCTCGCGGCGGCGCAGCGCGTATCGAGCGATGCCGTGGTGGTCAATTCGATAGAGCGGGTCCATGGTGTGATCCGGGCGCGTGGTCCGAACTGACGACTGCTCACTAGCGCGCAGTCGCGTTGAAGGTCTCCGAGGCGAGACTGACGTTGAGCGGAACCGCGTCGTCTACCGCTTGCACGGCGTAGACATATCGCACACCCGGCTCAGCGGTGCTGTCGAGGTAGGTGCTCTCCTGCACGGGCTCAGCCGTAAGCGGCAGCAGTGTCTCACCTGGGGCGAGACCGCGCAAGACCAGATAACCGGCCAGATCCTCTTCCTCGTTCGGTTGCCAGCTCAGACTGACCGCGCCGTCGGTGCCGACCGCGTTCAGACCGGTTGGCGCCGCCGGCGCGAAGGTATCGAGGAACGTCACGCAGGTCGGCGCTGACAAGGCGCTGCGGATGTCGAGCTCCGACACGACGTCCACCGTCATCACCGCGTAGCACCGTTCGACGCCGAACTCCACCCGGTTGTCGGCGTAGGTCGCGACGGCCAGTGGAAGCCGATTGAGCGGCCGGGGCATGACGAACGGCCCCTCGTCCGCCTCGACGATCTCGAAGAGTTCGTAACGCGAGGCCGGCGGCCACTCGACGATCGGCTTCGAGACGAGCGGAGGCAGGATCACGGGGACCGGCTGGGGGCCGGGCGCCGGCACACCGGCGGCCGGTGTCAGGTCCACGGGGGTCGTTGCCACCGGGGTCGTTGCGGTTCCGAGTGCGGGAGCCGCGGGAGTACCACCGACGGCCGCGGGCTCGGCGCCGGCCGGCGTCGTCGCGACGGGCACGGGGGTCTCGGCGACGGGCGCGGCAGGCGGCGCGCC
>CALBET010000621.1 GCA_937888665.1 uncultured Acidobacteriota bacterium | reverse complement strand
CGACATCGCTGGAGACATTGCTCGAGGACATCATCGAACCCTATCGAACCGGATTGGATGGACGGGTCGTGATCGCGGTCGACTATCCGACTGGGCTGCCACGATTGGAGCTGGACCGGGTGCTCATGCAACGGGCACTCACGAATATCATCGAAAACGCGCTGCACGCGATGCCCGGCGACGGTTCGCTCTCGATCGCCCTGATCCCCGATGGCGAGCAGGTGCGGCTTATCGCGACCGACACGGGCGTGGGGGTCGAGCCGGAGGTGCTCGCGCGGATCTTCGAGCCGTATTTCTCCACGAAAGTCACCGGCACCGGACTCGGGATGGCGATCGCGAAACGCAACGTCGAGCTGCATGGGGGGACCATCGCTGTGGCCAGCGAGAGGGGCCTCGGCACCACGGTCACCATCACGCTCCCGATCGCCCCCGACCGGCGTCTGGACGCGTCCGACCGGTCGGCCGGCGTGTAGCCGCCCGTGGTGAACGCTGCAGTGGACGGGAGTTGGGCCCGCCGATCTGCGTTGTGCATCGGTTAGGCCCTGTAAAAATGGGCCTTAATGACTGGGAGGGCCGTTCCGTCGTCTCGCCCCGTACTCCTGCCGGGTGCGGCAGCACCACTCCAGCGCCTCGGGGCCACGTGTGGTCAGCTGACGTTGGCGGTCGGCGTCCCCGTTGCGTCGGCTTCGTGGTCGGTCTCGCTCCCGCGCTCGGGGGCATTCGGGCGTAGACGCCCGACCACCAGACCAATCGGTCCGGACACGAGGTAACTGTACGCCATAATGAGCAACACCGGTTGCGGCTGGACGACGATGGCGGCGATGAGGACGGCGAACTGCAGCAGGACCAGCGATGACCGCCGGGGCCTGAGTGTGAGCGCGCCAAAGCTCCGAAACCTGATGTTGCTCACCATCATGAACGCGGGGACCAGCACCATCGCGAGGGCGACGATCGGTGCCTGCGGAATGGGGAGCCCGTCAGGCCACGCGAAGACCGTCGAGGCCAGCACGCCGGCCGAGGCGGGGCTCGGCATGCCGAGGAAGTAGCGTTTGTCAGTGCTGCCCGGCTGGACGTTGAACCGCGCCAGCCGCAACGCGGCCGCGGTGACGTAGAGGAACCCGATGGCCCAGCCAAGTCGTCCGAGGGGGCCGAGGCCCCACGCGAACACCAGGATCGCCGGTGCCACACCAAACGAGACGACATCGGCCAGTGAATCGAACTCGCCCCCGAACTCGCTCGTGGCGCCCGCGAGCCGGGCGATACGGCCGTCCAGGAGGTCGAGCACGGTTGCGACGCCGATGAAGCCAGCCGCCGTCGCATAGTCAGCCCGCATGGCGTACACGATGCAGGCGTAGCCGCAGAAGAGGTTCGCCACCGTGAACATGCCCGGCAGCAGGTAGACGGTGCGTTGAAAGCGTGGGGAGTGGCGCTTGTCCCGCAGCACCGCGAGCACTCTGGCCATGGTGACGTCTTTCTCTGTGCCGCGACTTGGGAGGACCGCTCGTGGCGGCGCCGACGAGGCACCACCGTCGTTCGGACGGTACCATACGGTCGGAGCGGGGTTCAAGAGACCGCTCCGTATTACGGACGCGGTGACACGGTCGTCGCCGGCTGGTGGTCGGTCTGGTGGCGCCAGTAAATCAGCGCATCCTCCGGCGGGTCCGGGTAGTAGCCTGATCGCACACCGCTGAGAATGAACCCCGCGCCCTCATACAGCCGGCGCGCGGCGGTGTTCGAGCGCCGGACCTCCAGTGTGGCTGACGTGACGCCGACCGCCTCAGCCTCGCGCAGGACCGCGTTCAGCAGGCGGCGCCCGAGGCCGCCGCGTCGCCAGCCCGGGTGAACCCCGAAGCTGTGGATGTGCAACTCGTCGACCACGAGCTGACCGATGCAGTACGCGGTCACCGCCTGGCCTGACCGGGCGATGTAGGCGTGTCCCCGCCGAGACGGGTCGATGGCTGCCAGCAACATGTCTCTGGTCCAGGGAGAGGAAAACGCCGCTTCGAGGGCCACCACGCCGTCGAGATCGCGGTCCGGCTGGAGGCGAGCGATGGCGGAGGCGGCGCGCCCGGCAGTGCTCATCAGTGGCCCGTTGCCGACATCTGGCTGCTAGTACTACTTTGTCAGATCTGCAGTCTTACCGACCGCAGCGCCTCAATGCGTACCGTGGCGCAGGCCTTCAGGCCTGCGAGGCAAGGCTGAAGCCTTGCCC
>CALBET010000620.1 GCA_937888665.1 uncultured Acidobacteriota bacterium | reverse complement strand
TTCGGTGAGCACGGCGTGACCACGGGAGCGACGGCGCCACTCCCGATCGTCGACACCACGACGATGAATCGCGGCGCCGCCCTCCGATTGGCGCAACAGGCGTCGGCGGCCGGGCTGTCCTACAGCGACTGTCCGGTATCGGGGAAACCGTTTCGGGCCGAGGACGGCACGTTGACCATGATGTTCGGCGGCACCGAGGCGGCGTTCGCCGCGGCCAAACCGTATCTCGACATCATGGGCGAGTTCGTCGTCCACTGCGGCGAGTTGGGCTCCGGCCAACTGATGAAGGCGATCAACAACATCATCTACGACGTCAACATCGCCGCGCTCTGCGAGGTGATGCCGTTGGCGGTCAAGGCCGGCCTCGCGCCAGACACCCTGGCCGACGTGCTGACGTCGGGCAGTGCCCGCAGCTTCGCCAGCGAGTACTTCGTGCCGCGCATCTTGAAACGAGAATTCGACGGCGACTTCTCGCTGCGGGCGGCCTTCAAGGACATCGTGAACGTGCAGGAAGTCGCGGCCGACCTGCAGGCCTCATTGCCGGTGGTCGAGGCGATGGTCGAGACCTATCAGACCGCCATTGATCGCGGCTTCGGCGACCAGGCGAAGAGCGCCATGATCAAGGTCTATGAAGAACGGCTTGGCCTGACGGTCAGGACCCGATCAGGTGAGTCAGGTCTATACTGAGTCGATTTTGGGGCGTCACACTTCGCGAGGAGGCAACATGCGTAGCAGATGGATGGTCGGCGTCATCGCCGCCGTCACCTTGACGGCCGTGCTCGCGCGACCCGGTAGTGCGCAGGCGCAGCTCAGCGACACGACCGCGTTTCTGGCCGACATCTCGAACCAGTACCGCACAGTCCCGAACGTGACGTATCACGTGGCGAACAACCACGAGAACAAGCTCGACCTGTATCTGCCCGCCAACGCGAGTGGCCCCGTCCCCGTGTTGATGATGATCCACGGCGGGGGGTGGGTCGCGGGAACGAAGGAGTCGCAGTTCCTGCGGGCGATGCCGTATCTCGAGATGGGCTGGGCGGTCGCGAACGTGACCTATCGGCTTGTCCAGGTGTCGCGCGCACCGGCCGCGGTTGAAGACTGTCTCTGCGCGCTGCAGTGGATCGCGCGAAACGCGGAGAACTATAACTTCGACCTCTCGCGCATCGTGACCACCGGCAACTCGGCCGGCGGACACCTGGCGCTTACGACCGGCATGGTGCCCGCCTCGTCCGGACTCGGTCGCGAGTGCACCGCCGGAAGCTTCACCGGCCCCCCCACGGTACCCTCGGTGAAGGTGGCGGCCATCATCAACTGGTACGGCATCACCGATGTGGCTGACCTGCTGCACGGCGCGAACACCAAGGGCTACGCCGTCCAGTGGCTGGGCGGTCTCGCGAATCGAGATGACGTCGCCAGGCAAACGTCGCCCCTGACCTACGTCCGCCCCGGGTTGCCGCCGGTGCTGACCATCCACGGCGACGCGGACCCGATCGTCCCGTACACGCAGGGCGTACGGTTGCACCAGGCGCTGCAGGGCGCCGGCGTCGCGAGCGAGCTGCACACCGTCCCCGGTGGTGGCCACGGCGGGTTCAACACGGCGGAGACGCTGGCGATCTACGCGACGATCCAGCAGTTCCTGAAACGCCACGGGCTGTGAGACGTCGGGCCTCGGTCGGAGGGTCAGAACTCAACGGATGACCAGTCGCGCGGCGACTGGATAGTGGTCTGAGGGATACCGGCCGTCATCGTTGTGGAGCACGGTCTCCGCCCGGGGGACGTCGATCGGGCCGCCCACCAGAATCCAGTCGACCCGCTCGGCCAGCGCCGCGTCCGGCGGCCCGAAGTCGCCGTAGGTCGCGATCGGGCCGACCCGCTCGTCGGCCTCGACCCACGCATCGCGCAACCCATGGGCGGTGGTGACGCGCCAGGTGTCGCTGTCCTCGGCGTCGGCGTTGAAATCGCCCATCACGATGGCGGCCGCGCCGGCCGGGAGCGCGGCGGCACGAGCGGCAATCAGTGCGGCGGCGTCGAGCTGCGACTGGTCCCGCCGAAGCGTGAAGTGGGTGTTGAAGACATAGATCTGACGGCCCGTGTCCCGGTGATAGAACCGCGCCCAGGTGACGATGCGTCCCCCGCCGCGACGTCGGCCCTCGCTCTGGCGGGCCGGCGGCGTGTCCGGGGTGTCCGTCAGCCAGAAGTTCCCCGACTCGATGGGGCTCAGCTCGGCGTACCGGTAGAAGATCGGCGTCGCTTCGCTCAGCCCCACGCCCCCGTTGAGCCCGCGATCGATACCAAGCCACCGGTAGTCAGACAGCATCTGGTCCAGATAGTCGATCTGCTCGCCGAGCGCCTCCTGCATCCCGACCACCTGCGGCGCGTATTGCTCGATCGTCTCGACCAGCAGCGCTTTGCGGTTCGGCCACGCGTTGTCGCCGTCGCGCCCCGCCGAGGTCCGGATGTTGAAGGTCATGACGTTGAGCGACACCTGCGCCGACGCCATCGACGGCGCCGTCACTCCTGCCACCGCCGCCACGACGAACGCGGCCATGAGCCGTGTCCCGATCCTCTGCATCATCATCACGGTGCTCCTCCATCGCCAAATGCGTCCAGTAGAATCGGCAACAGCGTGTCCATCCGGGCCACGGCCTGGGGCCCGGGTTGTAGCGTGTCGGTGAACCGATGCCGCTCCGTCAGGCGGTCCAGCACCTCCGGTCGACTGGCGATCACATGGACGGGCACATCCCACGAGGCCCCTTCGCCGCTGACCAGCCCCGGCGGCTGGTGGTCGCCCACCAGCACCAGCACGAGATCGCGGTCGGCGCGGAGACGGAGATAACCACCGATGTTCTGGAAGCCGTACTCGAGCGCCTCCAGATAGCTCGGCGCCAGGTTCGTCCAGTCCGGCCAGGCGGACCACGCCCTATCGAGCGC
>CALBET010000619.1 GCA_937888665.1 uncultured Acidobacteriota bacterium | reverse complement strand
GGCCCCTGAGGGTCCGAGCATCTGGAGCGGCCAGCCCGACCCCGCGATGGGGCTCAAGGAGGCGTCTGCGCTTCTTGTGAAGGAAGCGCCCTACGCGGACGAGGTCGTCTTGGGAGTGGTCCAGCGGCTCGACAAAGGGCTGCGTGCGCTTGGCGTGGACCTCGAAGCACCGCTCTCGATCCGCGAGGTCGACCGCGGACCGCGCCTCCTGCGAATCTACGCCCGGCTTGCAGCGAGTCAGAGCATCGCTGGCGTACGCAAAATAACGGAGGACCTCGCCCGCAACGTAGGCACTTCCTCCCCTGATCTTCACGTCGCGAACGTGACCAGTCGGCGTGCGGTGGCGATCGATCTACCGGTTCCCGGACTCACCTACGCGATCGACTTCGATGAACTCGTCGAACACCCATCCTGGGCGGCCGCTCGCGCCGAGATGTCACTGGGGTTCTGCGCCGGTATCGATGTCACGGGTCGGCCGCACTGGACCGACCTCGCGAGCATGCCGCACATGCTGGTCGCCGGGACCACGGGAAGCGGCAAGACAGTGTTCCTTCGGAACGTAATTCTTACGTTGCTGCTCCAGCACCCGCCGGCGCACCTGCAGGTGCGGCTGTCGAGTACGAAGCCAATGGACTTTCGGATTTTCACGACCGCGCCTCACACCGGAGGGACGGACCTCGCGCGCAACGCCGAAGAAACGAAGGAGCTCATCGACGAGCTGGTACTGGAGATGGAGCGCCGTATGGCGCTACTCGACGAGGCCATGTGCGACGATATCGCGGAGTACAACGAGGAGAACCCGGACGACTCGCTCCCGCGCTACTTCGTTGTGCTAGACGAGTTCGCTGCGACCGTCGGCTCCTTCGCCGAAAAGGCGATTCGCCAGCAGTTTGAGGACGCCGTCCAGCGGATCGCCCAGGAGGCGAGGGCGGCTGGCATCCACCTCGCACTCTGCATGCAGCGACCAGACGCAAAGGTAGTCACGGGCAACATCAAGGCGAATGTCCTGCACCGATTTGCACTGCAACTGCCGCAGCTCCACGATAGCAGAGTGATTCTCGACGAGCCCGGAGCAGAGACGCTCCTGGGCAAGGGCGACATGCTCTACAAGGACGCCAACAGCCAGCTCCACCGTCTCCAGGTTCCTAACCTCGAGAAGGGCGCCCTCAAGCGAAGGTTGAGGGAGCTCAGCGAGCCCCCCGCGAGGCGGCTGGTCGAGCTTGATGAAGTGAAGGAGTGTCCGAAGTGCGAGAAGAGTGGAACGGTTCGCGAGTTGTTTGGAACCCGACGCATGAAGCGACAGCTGGCGGACGGAGCCACAGTCATTGAAGAGCGGGCGCAGTCCTACTGCATGGAGTGTCGACAGCGGTAGAGCGGATAAAATCTTCGGCGAGCTCGGAGTTCTCAAGCTGACGAAGCTTCCGAACGGCTTTCGGACGTATGCTAGCTGGTGAAACCAGTCGGAGAGCCGGATGCGGGAAAACCGCAAGTCCAGTTCGATGAGCGGGGACGGTAAACGGAGTCGTGGTACTATGGAAGAACGCCAGCGCCGTGTGAGAGCAGAAGCAGAAACTGAAGGATTATGGCTACCGCGTCCGTCTTTGACGCTACCTTTTTCTCGGCCATACAAAAAAATTGACACCGCCTACTCCCAATGAGCAACAGCGGCTATGGTGTTGGAGAGATGACATGTCGCGACAGGCGAGCGGCTTCCTGTCCGTTTTTAACTAGTGTACAGACGCCAGTTCTTTGGAGCATGTGATGACCAGCGCGGAGCAAATCGTCGACATTGTCGAGCAGCATTGGAAGACTAGGTGTCGTGCCCTGCTGCTTAGCCAGCTTGGTCTACAAATTAAGAACCGCGGAATTGATCTGAGCGCGGAGCTCGGTGGTGGTAAGCTCCTTGATTGGATCAAGCGTGATCTGCACGACTCGCTGAGGCTGATTCAGCATCCTCAACACCTACTTGTCACGGGACTAGTGCCCGCGTCCGCACAACTTCCCGAACCGATTGATGCCCTCTTCTCGTCGGATTCAAAGGGCTCGCCGCGTCTCTCACCACCCGTTTGGGCGGCATTCACCAAGCCGCTCAACACGGGCGCCCGACGCATCGTGACGCTGTCTCCGAGCTTCCGTTTCCACGACATCACCAACCAGGATGTTGGGGCGTCTGCGATAGAAGTCTCGCGTTCGCAGGTCGACGCCTGCACCGCTGAGCTTGAGGCTGACGCCGACGGAGCATCGCTGAAAATTGTGCCGCGTGTGATGGAGTGGGCCCGCGCTGCTGGCGTGCCACACAGCGCGATCGTGTTTGCGCCGAAAAAGGGTGAGAGGAGGGACTTGACGCTGCTAGAGGCGATATTCGTTGCCCTCAGCCCGGCCCAGCTTACGCGACTTGCGATGCCTCTGGACATCGCAAAGAAGCTGCATGAGACGAACCGTGGCTAGGAAGTATCTCCACATCGTCTTGACTGGGCTCTCGAGCGATTTTGCGGGCGCCCTCCAGGAATCGCGGAGCAAATGGCTGAAAACGAACGACGGCATCAGCTTCCTACCTTCAACCAGCGGGCAAACCAATTGTCATTCCCTGGGGCGGCACCTGTATGGGCTGCTTTCTGACGCCGGGCCCGGCGTGACTGATTCCCATGAGATCATTGTATTCTGCCTCCAACCTGCTGCAATCGCGCGGTTGCAGCAAGCGTCGCGGTTTTCGGTTTTTCCAGTCGCATATCCCGAAAACATCCCCTGGGACCGGTACTACGGGCGGCCACAGAAGCTTCGAACTCTCCTCAATCGTGCCATCGACAGCCTACGAACACCTCTCAAGTTGGTGCGACAGAACCTCGGGTTGCTCAGGAGTGAGTTGAACTCCAAGGCAAACTCCACGCCACTGCTGCTGCCGCAAGGGAACTTTCGGTCATCACGACTATCGACATATCTCCAATCCGTCGCTGATGCCTTGAGCACCGCCGACTTGGAAGAAACGCTGAAAAAACAGCGCGCGAGACTAAACGAGGCGCACTTCAAGAGAGTCGCTTCTGGCGGGAACCGGAGGCAGTACGTCGATGACAGCAGGACGACATTCCAGACCCCTAGCTCGCATCGCGAGCGTCACGGGGAGTCGGGGGGGCGGTCGACAGAAGCCGGTCATTCACTGTGGTGTCGCTGCGCCTCGAGACGACGTTTCGGCGTGCTCATACCCGAAGGCTTTCACTACGACTGCCAGCTCAATAGCGCGGAACGGCGCTTTGTGGGTTGTCACAGGGAGGAGCTGGGGATAAAAACAGGCACCCACCTCAATATCAGCCCTGACGACTTTATCCGAGGCTTGTCTAACTCTTGAGATTGCCAGGACCGGAGTGGAATCCGCAGTGGCTAAAAATGAAAAATGCCGCAACAAGCTAGTGCTTTGTCGCGGACATTGTTCTCTCTGACTCACCTCGCGGAGGAATCTCCTGACGCCCTTATCAACCAGCGCGACCACAACGAGGGAGTCGAAACCCAAGCTCGCCGTCTAGAAGCTCTGTGACGCCCCACTTATGCCAGAGTGCACGCCTGGGACCTGTCGGATGTGCTTACTCGTGCACCAAAGTACACGCTTGGGCACCGTCGGGTGAGCTTCTCTATTCAAGAAGCTGTACCAGCCTAGCACAATGTCAGCGAAGCGCTAGCCTGCATTTCTCACGAGCCGAGCTTCAACCGTCGCACACGCCGCCTGAGCAGCGTTCGCGCGAGAAAATCCGCTAGATGCGCGGCGAATCCACTCAGCTCGTCCCCCTTATGTCCGCGCCGGGCCGTTTTCGTCGACACCAGACACAGGTCGGCACCGCGCCGACCGTCGCTCGCTCATTCCTCGACTGTCGCCGGCCCCCCGCGCCAACAGGATCTGTTGGACAACGCCCGCTCAAAGACGCTCCCCATCTTAAAAAAGCTGTTGATGTGCACGCAAATACGGCGGGCCGATGCGCGAACCCGCGCGCCCACCTGCAGCAGACGCACACGAATCGTTTTTGCCTGAGCGTCGGCGAGGCTGGTGCCGGCGAGGGCCTTTCGGCCCATCTGCAACATGAGGGTGTAGGCGAGGGCCGAGAACCACATGCGCAGCTGGTTGGCGCGCCGCGGATGGCAGCTTGTTCGTGTCCCGAACAGGTCTGCACATGAGCGCCTCAAGCGTACGCGACCTCTCCACCCGTCCCGCCGACCTGGGTCGGACTCGACGCAGGTGATGTTTCGGAGCATGGCGCGCCAGTCGCCCGCCGTAAAGGCCGCGGGCTAGGCCCCTCGGAACACCTCCCCTTGACGACGTGATCAGCGAGTCAGGGCGGAACTGTGCCCAACAAGTTCATCTACGCACCAATAAGGGCTGGGTGCTTGTAACCTCCTCACACCGGCGCAGCAGCGCCCACAGCCTATCCAACAAGTCCGGCCGCCGCGCCATGGCACGCAGACACCACATACGCACAAGGTCCGATTCGACTCGAACCGCCTCGATCTCCACCCACTCAAACGTCTCCACCCACTCCAACACATCCACCGTGAGACGGTCGGGCAGGGCATGCAGCACGGTCGACGCCAAGCTGTGAGCAAAACCCTCGCCTCGAAGCCACAACCACGCGCGGTCAGGCTGCAATGCCGCCCACTCCCGTGCGGCGGGCCAGGCCGTGAGGTCGCTCAGGGCCAACCACTGCAGGGCGTCGGCGGAAATTCGAGCGTCGCGTGAGACGTACGCGTGCGAGAGCCGCTCGACATCTGCCGGATGGCTGCCGGCGATGGCCTTGAGGACCAACACGTGAACA